>DATNBU010000039.1:300000-453060 GCA_035571835.1 Candidatus Limnocylindrales bacterium
GGCGAGCGACTCGCCGGCCAGGTCGGGCATCACGAGGTCGTACCATTTCGAGCGGCGGCCGCCGGCTTTGCGCGCCTGGTAGTACGCCCAGTTCCAGCGGTCGGGCTCCATCGCGGTCTTCGACGGGAACTGGCGCTGCGTCATGCTCGCGACGACGTTCTGCTGCAGGTCGACGCTGTAGGCGCCCTTCGGAATCGCCTCGAACTCGTTCGCCCGCTGCGAGAGCATGTCGAGAAGGAACCCGAGATAGACGGTCTTGCCGACGTTGCTGTCGCCGAGCACGCTGATGATCTGCGGGGCCCTGCCCTGCGTGACCGAATCGTGAACCAGCGCCATCGGCGCCGAGCACTCGCTGCAGACGACGACGTCCATCGTGTTGAGCGCGTCGCAGATCATGCAGCGAAGCTGCGGATCACCGGGGTCTGCCTGCATCCATCCCATCTGGTTTTTCCTCTGCCTGCGTCAGGACTCGCGGCGGCCGGCGTCCAGGACGCAGCGGAAGCCGACATTGTGCGTGCGCGCGAGGCACGCGAGACCGGTGCGGAAATGACTCGTGGCCTGGCTCGAGAAGTACGTGTCGAACGCTCCGCCGCGAATCGCCTTGAGCAGCATGTCGCCGACGATCGGGCGTCCTTTCTCGTCGGTCATCTCGAGGTCCGACGCCGTCCACTCCCAGACGTTGCCGATCAGCTGCAGCACGCCGTTCGGCGCCGCGCCTTCGGCGTACGCTCCGACCGGTACCGTCGTGTTCTTGGCCGATGCCCACGTGTTGCAGCGGCGCGGATCGTGCGAGTCGCCCCACGGATAACGCCGGAACACATGCGCCGACGTACGGATGCGCCAGCTTGCGGCCATCTGCCATTCGGCTTCGGTCGGCAGGCGGAATCCGGCCCAGTTTGCGTAAGTGGATGCTTCGTATGCGCAGATGCCGACCACCGGATGATCGGCCTTGGCCGGATCGTGCCGGCCGCTGCGCCAGAAGCGCGGACCGGCCTTGCCGCTCTGGTCCTGGAAGCTGATCAGATGCGGCCAGATCGACTCCGGCCAGATCTCGAGATCCTCGTAGGCTCCCGAATCGACGAACTTCTGAAACTGTGCGTTGGTGACGCACGTGCGAGAGAGCAGGAACGGCTCGGTCTCGAAATCTAGCTCCGGGCATCCCGGCTCGTCGCTGACCGTCGTCGGCATCGAAACGAAGCCTTCGGGCACCAGCGAGAAGCGGTGATCGATGGCGTCGAGCGCAGCCTGGAAGACCTGCTCGTAGTCCTGGTGTGCACGCCACTTCTCGCCGCGCGTGACGATGACGCCGAAGCGTTCCTGCTGCATGCACGCGCGCAGCGGATCTTCATCGACACCGGAACGTCCACTGCCGGCGGGCATATCCTGACGCCAGAAACTTCGAAGCATCCTCGTCTCCTTCTCCGCTCAGCTCAGCTCGGTCAGATCGCGCCGATCGCGCGACGGCGCGCGTCGCGGCAAAGCTTCTGGTAGCGCTCGACCGACGCCGGCGGCGCCGGCTCGGCAGTCGACGGCAGCCCGCCGTCGGCCGGCGAACCTTTCTTCCAGGTCCGCTCGGTAAGGCCGAAACGGTTCAGCAGATCGGTCCGCTCGTTCGAGATGTGACCGACTTCCTCGACCAGCTGCTCGCGCAGCGAGCTCAGGTTGGTGCTCGCCGCGTTGAGCTCGTTGATCTTCTCTTCCCAGCGCCGGCGCAGCGCGATCATGTCGTCCTTCTGCTTGGCGAGCTGCTGGATGCGCAGCTCGAGGGTTCCCTGCTGCTCGACGACCTGCTGCTCGCGTCGCTCGAGTGCCGACACCTGCTTTTCGAATTCGCCCTGGCGGGCTTCGAGTGCTTCGAGCGACTGCTGGAACGTGTGGCGGTCGCTTTCGAGAAGCGAAGCGGCCTGGTCGTGCTGCTCGCGATCGCTCTGCAGCGCCGCCAACTCGCGCGCGAACTTCTCGCGCGCGCTTTCGAAATCGTTCTCTGCGGCCGCGAGCTTCTGGCGGTCGGCGTCGAGCTCGATGATGTTCTGCTCGTACGCGCGACGCTGTTCGGCAAGCTCACGCTCGAGCCCGTTCAGCTGCTCGCCGCGGCCGTCGAGCGCGATCTTGCGCTGCGTCTGCTCGGCATCGCGACGGCGGATTTCCTCCGCGCGGCGCTTGAGGTCGTCGGCCTCGACCTGGAACGTCGCGCTCAGCTGCCGGATCCTGTCCTCGAGCCCTTCGTAACGCTTCTCGCGTTCGGTGAGGTCGAGCTCGCGCTTTTCATATTCGTCGCAGAGCGCCGCCTGCTCGCGCTCGAGACGCTCACGCTGGTCGGAGACCTTGGCATGCTGATCCGTCAGCACTTCGCGACACGTCTCCAGCACGTCGGCGCGCGCCTGAAGCATCGCGCGGATCGACTGCACCGAGTCGAGAATGTCCTTGCCCATGCGGGCGAGCTTCGGAAGATCCGGCGACTCGAGGTCGTCGGCGTTCAGCTGCGGATCGAGCTCTACGGGATTTACTCCGGCCATGTTCACTTCCTTCGCCACCACGAAGACTTGTCGTCTCTGGACTGCTGAGGCTGGGCCGCCATCGCTTCGGCGTGTCCCTGCCTGGCTTTTTCAATGAGCTTTTCGATTGCGGTATCCGGATCGAGGCGGCGCAGGAGACGAACGCGCCGTGCGATCGCATCCTCGAGATTCGAAAGCAGTGCTTCTTCGGCTGCGGCTTTCTGCGCGCGCTCTTCCGGCGTAGGCCCTTCGGTCAGTGTCTGGCGCACCGCTTTCGGCGCTCGCGATGCACGCACGGAAGATTTCTTCGGTCCCGACGCGCTCGTATCGGTCGGATTCCACGTGGGCCACGCCTGCGGTCCGTTCGTATTGGTCGGCGGAGCCTCCGGCCAGTTTCCGCTCGGTGCGGTCGGCCACGCAACCGTGCTCGGCTGCTGCGCCGAAGCACCCGAGCTGATGCCGTGGCCGCCGAACGGCGACGGCGGCTGCGACTGCGGCCATTCGCTACCGGAAGACGGAGGACGCGAATCCTGGAATGCAGCCGGTGCAGAAGGCGCCCATGCCGAAGATGGAGCTGGTGGTGCCTGTGTCCACGGAGACGGCGCAGGCACGTCGGGAACGGGTTGCAGCGGATCGCTCCACGCCGCCGCATCTGCCTCGGTTACCGGCGGTGCAGCCCATTGCGGAAGCGGCGCGGCGCTCGGCATGTGCGCTGCGGCTGCGAGAGCAGCAAGAGGCGGTGGAGCAGCAGCAAGCGGCGGTGAAGCAGGAGCAGCACCAGTTGCAACGTTGTCGTAAAGAGCCTGCGACGGTCGCGATGCGGGACGCACCGCGAACGCGCTGCGGAGTTGCGCATGCGCACTCTTGAGTGCATCGGTCCACTCGAAGAGCTTCACGTCGAGCTCGGCGATTGCCTTCTCGATGAGTCCGTCATCCGACGGTGGCTGCGCGTTGCGCAGAAGATCTGCTGCAGTCATTCGAAATCCCCGGCGATGCTTTTCGTACGCGAGGACGTGTCGAAAGAAGATGTGGCGGACTACGCCTTGCTCCCCGGCACGACCCCTCCCCGTGCTGCGGCCGAGTATGAGACTTCGGCGCAGCGATAGAAACCCAATTCGCACACTTTTTTGGCTTTTGGTGCGGGCACTTTCCCGCTGTTTTTCCCGATGTGTGCGGCGGTTCTCGTGCCGCGACCTGTCATTCGCGTCCGGCCGCTGGTCTCCGTTAAGATGGCCCATGCCCGGTAGCAGTTTTGGCCACGCACTAAGGATTACGACCGCGGGCGAGAGCCACGGTCCCGCAAACGTCGTCATACTCGACGGCGTTCCTCCCGGTCTCGCCCTTTCGGTCGAAGACCTGCTCGTCGATCTCGACCGCCGTCGGCCGGGGCAGAGCCGCATCGTCACGCAGCGGCGAGAATCCGATACGCCTCAGATCCTGTCCGGCGTGTTCGAAGGAACGACGACCGGGACTTCGCTCGCGATCCTCATTCCGAACGAAGACCAGCGAAGCCGCGACTACGATGAAATCAAGAACCTTTACCGGCCGGGCCACGCCGACTTCACGTTCGACGCGAAGTACGGAGTTCGCGATTACCGCGGCGGCGGGCGGTCGAGCGCACGGGAAACCAACGTGCGCGTCGCTGCCGGAGTAGTCGCCAAAAAGATCCTCGAGCAGGCCTGCGGCGGCCGCGTCGTCGGCTACGTGGTCCAGGTCGGCGACATCCGGGCGAGAATCGCGTCACCGGCGGCGGTGACGCTGGACGACGTCGAAAAGCTTGCCGACGGCAGCGCGAACATCGTGCGATGCCCGGACCGCGCCGCCGCCGAGCGCATGATCGCGCTGATCGACCAGGTCCGGAAAGAGCAGGATTCCGTCGGCGGCATCGCCGAGATCGTCGCGACCGGCATTCCGGCCGGGCTCGGCGAACCGGTCTTCGACAAGCTCAAGGCCGATCTCGCCAAAGCGATCCTCAGCCTGCCGGCGGTCATGTCGTTCGAATACGGAGATGGAATCGCGGTCGCGACCGCGCGCGGCAGCCAGAACAACGATGTCTTCGAGCCGAATCCGGAGACAGCCGGAGCACCGGTCCGTACCCGGACCAATCGCCATGGCGGCATGCTCGGCGGCATCAGCAGCGGGATGCCGATCGTGGTGCGCGCCGCGGTCAAGCCGACGAGCAGCCTGCCGCTCGAGCAGGAAACCGTCGATCGCAGCGGCGATGCGGCGACGATCCGCACAAAGGGTCGACACGACCCTTGCCTGCTGCCGCGCTTCGTCCCGATGGCCGAAGCGATGGTCGCGCTCGTCCTCGCGGATCATCTCCTCCGCTGGAAAGCACAGACGTTGTTCCCTGGTCGCTAGGGCGTCTGTTCATAAGGGCCCATCTGCTTCGTTGGATTCCGGCTTCGTTCGGTCGACGTACGGGAAGTACGACTCCCTCTCTACGCCGGAATCCGCCTCGCATCTGGACCCTTCTGAACAGCCGCCGTGTGTTAACGGGAAGATTTTACGTGCGCTGCGTCGGCGATGGCTTTGGGGTCGCAGCCGGAGACGGCGGCTTTCATTCCGAGCGAGTCGGCCTGGCTGGCCTGACCGGCTGCGGCGCGTGCTCGAATTTCTGCAAGCAACGCATCGCATGTTGCACTGGAACCACGCGGCGGTGCTTCGTAAGTTGGTGCAGGCGGCCTGGCGGCCGTTGCCGGTCCCCGCGGATAATCGGTGCCCGCTCGCGGCGGCTCGGTTTCCCGTTCCCCGGCGCGCGGCAATGCATTTTCGCCGCCGGGCGCGAGGTCGGCTCCGCCACGCGGCAGCGGTTCTTCAGAGCTCGGCGGCGCCGGCGGCGCCGCGTTGCCCGGGAACGGCGGAGCCGGCGGCACTTCGTTTCCGATTGGAGGCACGGCGCTGTCCGGCACGAAGAATCCGCGCGCGACGCTGACCACCGGCGCGCCGTCCACACAGTTCCTGCGCCCGTCATCCCAGCGGCGACCGCCGGGGCAGCGGCATTCGAATTCGGTCCCGGACGGCGACAGCACCGGCAGCGTTCCAGGCCATTCCCTCAGGCAGTCCTCGGCGCCGTCGACCATCGGCGCGCGGCAGGCGGTCGCCTGCGAATCCCACATCAGCGGCGGGATGCAGACGCAGCGATAACCGCCGCCGGACGTGAACAGCGGCTGCGAGCCCGGCCACACGGTGCCGCAGAACTCGCCGGCCGCATGCTCCTTGGGCAGGCATGCGTCGCCGCGCAGGTTCCACCACAGGCCCTGTGCGCACAGGCACGTTCCGGTGGCTTCGTCGTAAACGGACGCCGGCCAGCGCGAACAGTCGTGGGGTGCGGCCGGTAGCGGGGCGTTGGCCGGCTGGGCCATCGCGGCCGGCTGGTGCATCGAGTGCACAGCCACGACCAAAGCGGCGACGAGCGCACCGCGGAGCAGGTTGTTCATGAACGTCCGTCCTCCTCGAAAGGATCCTCGTCCGCCGCGGCTTCCTGGATGGCTTCGAGCTGGCCGACCCAGAAACGGTCGCTGCCGAAGTCGGTGAACGTGCGCGGGAACGCCGCGTCTTCCCAGCGCCGCGCGATCCACGCGCAGAAATGCACGAGCCTCAGCACGCGCAGCGGCTCGACCAGGCGCAGCGACAGACGGTCGAAGTCGCGCATCTCTTCATAGCCTTCGACGATCGCCGTGCGCCGCTTGCGCGCCCACGTGTCGCGGCCGGCCGACAGCAGCCACAGGTCCTGCACGCACGGGCCGACCAGCATGTCGTCGAAATCGACGAGCATCGCCCCTTCGTCGCCCCACAGCACGTTGCCGAGATGACAGTCGCCGTGGATCGGCTGCACGTCGGTGTCCTCGAACCACGGCTCGGCGCGATCGCAGACGCGCTCGACCAGGCTGCGGTAGCGATCGCGATAGGCCGCCGGCACCACGCCCGAATCGATCAGGAAGTCGAGATTCTCGCGTCCGTACGTGTTGACGTCGAGGCGAAGACGCGAGTCGGCCGTACGCGATGCGCCGACCGCGTGCACGCGCGCAATCAGCCGTCCGAGCTGCGTCGCTTCGTCTTCGCTGATCTCGTCGCGGAGTCGCCCGCGCGCTCGCGGGAAGACGGTGAAAAAAATTCCGAGATCGTCGATGTGTCCGAGCGTGCGGTCGCCGTCAAAACGCTCGGGAGCGACGACCGGAATCTCGCGTTCGGCGAGATCGAGAAGGAAATCGTGCTCGGCCTGGATCTGTTCGCGCGACCAGCGGCCCGGCCGGTAGAACTTGACGACGCGGAAGCGGTCACTCGGAGAAGCAGTCGGATCGTCGAGCTCGATCTCGACGTCGTAGACGCGGTTCTCGAGACTGTTGAGCGCGAGGCAGCGGCCGGTGCACTCGAAGCCTTCGCTTTCGACGGCTTCGAGGATGCGCTCCGGCGTCAGTCCGTGGAAGAAGCGCGTCTCCGACCCGTCTTCGAGCCTGGAGCTTCCTCGTGCGCGCGCCTTCATTGCAGGCGCGTTCTTGTTCTTCCTGCCGCGAGGCACAAGCGCGCGTCCAGCCGACGCGCCTGCCGGTGCGGCTTTGTCGAAAGTCACCCGGCGGCTCCGGCGACCGCGAGCACCAGCGCCGGTTCGCGATCGTCGTACGCGAGGATCGACCCGAGGCGCCGCTCGATCACCGAAACATCGACGCCGCAGCGCCGCGCGTAGTCCTCGACCTGGTCGCGCGCGATTTTTCCGATGCCGAAATACGCCGAGTCCGGATGCGAGAAGTAATAACCGCTCACCGCGGCCGTCGGCAGCATGGCGTACGACTCGGTCAGCGTGATGCCCGCATTGGCCGTCGCATCGAGCAGCTCGAACAGTGCCGGCTTTTCCGAATGGTCGGGACACGCCGGATAACCGGGAGCCGGACGGATGCCGCGGTAGCGCTCGGCAATCAGCCCCTCGTTGTCGATCTTTTCGTCGGCCGCGTATCCCCACAGCTCGGTTCGCGCGCGCTGGTGCAGACGTTCGGCGAGAGCTTCGGCCAGGCGATCCGCGAGCGCCTTGCAGAGGATGGCCGAGTAATCGTCGTGGTTCTTCTCGTACTCGGCGACGATCGCGTCGAGGCCGATGCCGGCCGTTACCGCGAAGCCTCCGACCCAGTCCTTCACCCCGCTCGACTTCGGTGCGACGAGATCGGCGAGACACAGGTTCGGACGTCCGGGCGGCTTGGCGATCTGCTGGCGCAGGAAGCGGACCGGCGTGCGCACGCGCGTGCGGGCTTCGTCGGTGTAAATCTCGAGATCGTCCCCGACCGACGCCGCCGGCCAGAATCCGGCCACTGCGCGTGCCCGCAGGCGCCGCTCGCCGACCAGCTTCGCAAGCATTTCCTGCGCGTCTTTCCACAGGCCGCGCGCGGCCTCGCCGACGACGGGATCGTCGAGCAGCTTCGGATAACGGCCCGAAAGCTCCCACGTCTGGAAGAACGGGGTCCAGTCGATGTACCCGACGAGCTCTTCGAGCGGGTAATCCTCGAATACGGTGAGCCCCGGCTTCTTCGGAGCGGGCGGATGGTAGGCCTGCCAGTCGGTCTTCTGCGAATTCGCGCGCGCCGCCGCGAGCGCAACGTTGCGCACGGCCTGCTGGCGAGCGCCGTAGGTCTCGCGAACCTGGGCGTATTCCTTGCGCGTGGCGACGACGAGCGGCTCGCGAAGCCCCGGGCTCGTCAGCGACGTCGCTACGCCGACTCCGCGCGACGCATCGAGCACGTGCAGCACCGGACCGCTGTAGTGCGGCTCGATCTTGACGGCCGTGTGCACTTTGGACGTCGTCGCGCCGCCGATCAGCAGCGGCAGCGAGAACCCCTGGCGCTCCATCTCGCGCGCGACGTGGCTCATCTCTTCGAGCGACGGCGTGATCAGCCCCGACAGGCCGATGATGTCGCACTCGTGCTCGCGCGCGGCCGCAAGGATGCGCTCGGACGACACCATCACGCCGAGATCGAAGACCTCGAAGTTGTTGCACTGGAGCACGACGCCGACGATGTTCTTGCCGATGTCGTGCACGTCGCCCTTGACCGTCGCGAGCAGCACCCTGCCCTTCGACGACTGCGCGCCGTCGGCCTTGAGCGCTTCGAGATACGGGATCAGGTGCGCAACAGCCTTCTTCATCACGCGCGCGCTCTTGACGACCTGCGGAAGGAACATCTTGCCGGCGCCGAACAGGTCGCCGACGACGTTCATTCCGGCCATGAGCGGCCCTTCGATGACTTCGAGCGGATGCTTCGCGGCAGCGCGCGCTTCCTCGGTGTCCTCGACGACGAAGTCGGCGACGCCCTGCACGAGCGCATGCCGCAGGCGGTCCGCCACGGGCGCTTCGCGCCACGACAGGTCCTGGCCCTTGGCGCCGGCCGTGCCCTTGTAGCCTTCGGCGAAATTCGTCAGCCGCTCGGTGGCGTCTTCGCGCCGGTTGAACAGCACGTCCTCGACGAGCCCGAGCAGGTGCTTGTCGATGTTCTCGTAAACCGGCATCGCGCCGGCGTTGACGATGCCCATCGTCATGCCGGCCTTGATCGCGTGATAGAGGAACGCCGAATGGATCGCTTCGCGCACCGGGTTGTTGCCGCGGAACGAGAACGACACGTTGCTGACGCCGCCGCTCGTCATCGCGTGCGGAAGCGTCTCGTGGATGTACTCGACCGCCTCGAAGTAATCGATTGCGTAACGCGCGTGCTCCTCGATGCCGGTGCCGACCGGGAAGATGTTCGGATCGAAGATGATGTCTTCCGGCGGGAAGCCGGCCTTCTCCGTGAGGAGCCGGTACGCGCGCGTGCACATCTCGATCTTTCGCGCGGCGGTGTCCGCCTGCCCGATTTCATCGAACGCCATGACGATCACGGCGGCGCCGTAACGGCGCACCTTGCGGGCGTGCTCGAGGAACGCTTCCTCGCCTTCCTTCATGCTGATCGAGTTGACGACGCCTTTGCCCTGCACGCAGCGTAGCCCCGCCTCGATGACGCTCCATTTCGACGAATCGACCATGATCGGCACGCGCGCCACCGACGGCTCGCACGCGATCATGCGCAGGAACGTCGTCATGGCCTTCTCGGAATCGAGCAGGCCTTCGTCCATGTTCACGTCGATCATCTGCGCGCCGGCTTCGACCTGCTGGCGCGCGACCTCGATCGCCGATTCGTAGTCGCCGGCGAGAATCAGGTCGGAGAACTTCTTGCTGCCGGTCACGTTGGTGCGCTCGCCGACGTTGACGAACAGCGAGTCGGGGCCGATCTCGAGCGGCTCGAGACCGGACAGGCGGCAGCGCGTCTCGAGCTCCGGAATCCGTCTCGGCGGAACGCCGCGAACGGCGTCGGCGATCGCCGCGATGTGCGCAGGCGTCGTGCCGCAGCAACCGCCGACGATGTTGAGGAAGCCCGACTCGGCCCACTCGCGGATCTTCGGCGCCATGATCTCGGGCGTCTCGTCGAACTCACTGAACACGTTCGGCAGGCCGGCGTTCGGATGTGCACTGACGAGCGTATCGGCGACGCGGGAGATTTCCTCGACGTGTGCGCGCAGCTGATCGGGGCCGAGCGCGCAGTTGAGCCCGATCGAGATCGGCTGCGAATGGCGCACCGAGTAGCAGAACGCGGCCGGCGTCTGGCCGGACAGCGTTCGCCCGCTCGCGTCGGTGATGGTTCCCGAGATCATCAGCGGAAGCCTCACGCCGCGCTTTTCGAAGACCTCTTCGATCGCGTACAGGGCAGCCTTCGCGTTGAGCGTGTCGAAGATCGTCTCGACCATCAGGATGTCGGCGCCGCCTTCGATCAGGGCGTCGGCAGCTTCGATGTAGGCTTCGACGAGCTCCTCGTACGTGACGTTGCGGAACGACGAGTCCGAGACGTTGGGCGACATCGACGCGGTACGGTTGGTTGGACCGAGCACGCCGGCCACGAAGCATGTCCGCCCGGGACTGCGCGCGGCAACGTTGGCGGCGGCCTCGCGCGCGACCTCGGCACCGCGGCGGTTGAGCTCGTAGACCAGCGACTCGGCCCTGTAGTCGGCCTGCGAGATGCTCGTCGAGTTGAACGTGTTGGTCTCGACGATGTCGGCGCCCGCGTCGAAATACGCCTCGTGAATCGCGCGCACGATGTCGGGCCGCACGAGCGTCAGCAGGTCGTTGTTGCCCTTGAGATCGCACGGCCAGTCGGTGAAGCGCTCGCCGCGAAAATCGGCTTCCTCCAGGCCGTAGCTCTGGATCATCGTACCCATTGCACCGTCGAGCACGAGGATGCGCTCGCCGAGCAGCTCGGCGAAGTGGCGGGCACGGGGACTCCAGCGATGGTCGATGCGAACGGTCATTGGTCAGCCTTTGTCGTACTCCGTTGTCGCCGTGTCATGTGCGCCACACGCGATGACGGGAACTGGGTGTTTTAGCACGTCTGGTGGTCGTTGCGACCATTGCCAATCCGGCCGCTCCTGAACGTCGACACTGCGACGGGCCCGGCCTGGCACGCGTTGCCCCGCGATCCGGGTCGAGCACGCGCCGGCTCGTGCATCGTAGACGGCCGCGCCACCCCTGCGCGATTCGCGTGATCACGCGTACGATGGAAAGCTCCCGCTCCGACGCGGCAGCCGCGTCCCGCAGGAGGTCGTGATGATCATCGAAATCGAGCCCATCGGATACGTACGCGGCGGCCGGGCCGAGGCCATTGACGACGACTGGGGCAAGGTGAAGGCTCGCATCGAGCTCGATGCGTCGCGCTTCGCGCCCGAGTCACTCGCGGGACTCGAGGATTTCTCTCACCTCGTGATCGTCTACCACTTTCACCTCGCCGATCCGCTCAAGGTCGAGCTCACGGCGCGTCGCCCGCGCAACAATCCCGACTGGCCGAAGGTGGGTATTTTCGCGCAGCGCGGGAAGAACCGGCCGAACCACCTCGGCGTTTCGACCTGCGCGATACTCGGAGTCGAGGGAACCAGCATCCTCGTGCAGGGTCTCGACGCGATCGACGGCACGCCGGTACTCGATCTCAAGCCGTACTTCCGCGAGTTCGAGCCGCGCAACGTCGTACGCGAGCCGGCGTGGGTAGCCGAGCTGATGGCACAGTACTGGTGATGCTGGCCCGCAGGATCGCGTAGATCGTCATTCATCCCCGGATTCCGCGGATCGTCACGTTACGACCTCACCACCGTGGCGAAGCCGTCGGAGATGCCGCTCGCCCGCCCGCTGTTGCCAAATATATCGTCTCGTTGTATATCTTTCGTCGCATTCACTCATGCCCGTCAAACAGCATTTCGTCGCGCTGTCGGAATTTCGACATCGCCTGACAAAATTCCTGCGCTTCAGCGAGGACCTCTGTCGCGGGCAGGATGTCAGTCCGGCACAGTATCTTCTGCTGCTGCACCTTCACGGCTATCCGGACCGCGACTGGGCCACCGTCGGAGAACTGGCTACGCGGCTGCAGGCGAGCCATCAATCGACGGTGGCGCTGGTTCAGCGCTGCGAACGCAAAGGCTGGGTCACCAAGCGGAGCAGCCCCGACGATGCGCGTGTCATCCGTGTCAGCCTGACCGCGCGTGGCCGTGCAAAGATCGAACGAATCGCGATGCTGCACCGTGACGAGCTCCACCGTCTCGGGCACGTCCTCAGCGAAGCCCGGGCGTTGGGATTACTCTCGGTCGCACCCAAAGCCCGCTGATTCGTCCGTGCACAAGCGCGATTTTTCGGCCAACAACCGCCTGCTGCTGCTTTCGGTGTTCGCGCTCGCCATAGGCGTGATCAGCAGCATCGGGGCGTGGGCGCTGCTCGCGACGATTCGTTTTTTCACGAATCTTTTCTTCTATCAGACGATCTCGCTGGTGGCGCGTTCGCCGGCCGACAACCGTCTCGGCGTGTGGGTGGTCCTTGTTCCCGTCGCCGGCGGCCTCGTCGTCGGCCTCATGGCCCGATTCGGCAGCGAGAAGATTCGCGGACACGGCATTCCCGAAGCACTCGAGGCGATCCTGTTCGGCAAGAGCCGCATGTCGCCGATGGTTGCGGCGCTCAAGCCGCTGGCGTCCGGTATCGTCATCGGCAGCGGCGGGCCGTTCGGTGCCGAAGGTCCCATCATCATGACCGGCGGCGCGGCGGCATCGCTGCTCGCGCAGGCGTTTCACCTGAGCTCGGTCGAACGCAAGGCGCTGCTGGTGGCGGGCGCCTGCGCCGGCATGACCGCGGTGTTCGGAACGCCGCTTGCGGCAGTGCTTCTTGCCGTCGAGCTCCTTCTGTTCGAACTGCGACCGCGCAGCCTGCTGCCGGTCGCGCTGGCTTGCGCGGTCGCCGGCTTTCTCCGTCCGGTCTGGGCCGATGCAGGGCCATTGTTTCCCCTCGCAACGGCCGAGCCGACTTCCATTGCAATGCTTTCGTGCATCATCGTCGGCCTCGCGTCGGGTCTGGTTTCCTCCGCAATGACGATGGCGCTGTATCGGATCGAGGACGGCTTCGCGCGGCTGCCGGTCCACTGGATGTGGTGGCCGGCGCTCGGCGGCATCGCCGTCGGTCTCGGCGGCCTGATCGAACCGCGTGCGCTCGGCGTCGGCTACGACGTCATCGGCGACCTGCTGGCAAACCGGTTGCTGCTTTCGACGGTGGTGCCGCTGCTGCTGGTCAAGATCGTCATCTGGGCAATCGCGCTGGGCTCCGGCACGTCGGGCGGAGTGCTCGCACCGCTGCTGATGATCGGTGCCGGCGTCGGATGCGTTCTCGCGCCGTGGCTGCCGGGCGGCGATCCCGGCCTCTGGGCGCTCGTCGGCATGTCGGCCACACTCGGCGGAACGATGCGGACACCGCTGACCGCCGTCGTATTCGCGTTCGGTCTCACGCACGACGCAAATGCGTTCCTGCCGACACTGCTCGGCTGTGTGGTCGCGTACGGTTTTTCGGTCATCGTCATGCCGCGCTCGATTCTCACGGAAAAGATCGCGCGCCGAGGCCATCACGTGTACCGCGAGTACGGCGTGGATCCGCTCGAGCGCCAGTTCGTCGATGAAGTCATGACGCAGGATGTGATTGCCATCCCGGCCGACCTGACGGTTTCCGCGGTACTTGCGGACTATTTCGGTGCCGGACAGCGGCACCGTGCATATCCGCTCGTTGCGGGGCAGCAGTTCGTTGGTCTGATCGATCGCGAAGCGCTGCAGGATCTGCCTCCAGGATCGCTTCACGATGCGGCCGGAAACCTGCTTGCGAAAGTTTCATCGGATTACGCGCTTCCCGGGGAAACCTGTCGCAGCGTCGCGTTGCGGATGGCAGCGCATGACCTTGAGCGGCTCGCGGTCGTTGACTCCATCGACTCGCGCCGCCTGGTCGGGATTGTCAGCCGCAGCGATCTCCTCAAGCCGTCGCGGCAGCTTCACGACGACGAGATTCGTCGCGAACGGTTTCTGTGAATGTCGGAAGTTTAACGGTGCGGCTCCGGCGCGCCTGCCCCCCGAGGAGGCCGCGCCGGAGCTCTGCTGCCTGAATCAGAACGGCGCGTCGTTCGGCGTCGTCCTGCTGCGTTCCTCGCCCGTAGAAGAGCGCCGCGTGCGTTCCGGCTGCTCGGCCGGCGTGGTTACGCGATGGTGCTGCGTCGAACGAGCGGCCGGGGCGCTTCGCCGCGACGGCTGCTCGGTACGGTGCACCGTGCTGGCAGGTGGGGCAGACCGTGTCGGTCGTTCCACCGTGGTGCTGTGCGTGGTGCTGCGCCGCTCTTCCACGCGGCTCCGGCTGGCCGGCGCCGGCCGTTCAACCGTCGTGCTGCGCTGTTCTTCCACGCGACTGCGGGTGGTCGGCCTCACCTCGCGATATTCGCGCTGATACTCGCGCGTATTGCGATCCGCGGGGCGTACCGTGCCTGCAGACTCGCGACGCTCATCGTATCGGGTGCGACCTTCGTAGCGGTCGGTCGACGACGCTTCGCGAGGAGCGGATGTTTGAGGGGTCGATGCTTCGCGCTGATAGACGCGACGGCCGTCGAGGTACTCCCGATCGCGCCGGGATCGGTCGTCCGACGTATAGGAATTGCTGCGCTCGTCGTAGCGGCGTTCGTCGTAGCGATGGTCGTCGTATCGGCGGTCGTCGACGCGACGCTCGTCGTATCTACGGTCGTCGGCGCGCCTCTGGTCATAGCGGCGAGCATCCGACACGTTGTCGCGGCGATACCTGTCACGCGAGCTCGCCCATCGGTCGTCGCGCCAGTAGCGCTCCCGTTTCCACTTGTCCCAGTGCGTGACGGCTTCGTCGCGCGAGACGTGGTAGTAGTCCCACGGCCTGCCGCGCCAGCGGTGATTGTAATAGTCGTCTCGCCAGCCGTGCGGGATCGATCGATAGAAATACGGCGCGCTGCTGACCAGCGTCCAGTCGCTGCCGTAATGACGTGACCGGTACCAGTGGCCATGCGAGGGCCGCCACCACCAGCCGTCGGAGAAATACACTTCAACGGACGGTGCAGCATAGACATCGGTACCCGGCAGAACGACCAGCTCGGGCGGTGCCTCGTAGCCGGGAGCTACGCCCGCGGTGTCGTACCTGTATCCGTCGTCGTATCCGTATCTGTCGTCATATCCGTACCTGTCATCGTAGCGTACGCCGGCCGCACAGCCCGCAACTGCCGCAAGCGCGACGACCGCAACTGGCAGGAGAATCTGTTTGGTCTTCATGACTCCTCCGTGGCGCTCCGAGCAGTCTCGAACGCGCATAACGTTTGTGAATGAGACGAACGGTCACGCGCATGTTTTCGCGCTTCGTAAGCGCTCTCGTCAATAACGTCCTCTGGCGGGTCTTTCGTCAACGCTATTGGCGAATACTTTGACCCGGGAGCGTGACAACTCTTCTGGATCACGCGGATCGCTTTTGCGTGATGGGCCTGCGGAATGCGCACAAGAGTTCGGGTGGAGCGCAAACGGGGAAGCGCTCTGGCTCGAGCCGCACGGTCCGCGCGGAGCTCGACTAAGCCAACTGATGCGTCGCCCGACGGCTGTCCAGGCGCAGGAACAGCGTCGCAGTTCGTCCATTTCCGCACGTTCCTTGTGAAATCGCCGCTCATCCCGCGACTTGAACTCGCGGCGTGACGCGGGTTTGACGTCCGCATGAAGCTTTCCGTCGCGGGCGCTGCTGCAATGATTGCGTTCACCATCGCCGCAGGCCGTGCATCGGCCGCCGATGTTCCTCCGCCCGGTCTGCCAGGCGCCGACGCCCCGGCCGCACACAAAGGGCTCGAGCTCGTGCCGGCATCCGCAGCCGACGTGCTCACTGCTGTCAAGGCCCCGGGAACGACCGTGACGGTCGTCAATCTGTGGGCGACCTGGTGCACGCCGTGCCGCCAGGAGTTTCCCGATCTCATGCGTTTTTACCGTGCGTACAAGGACAAGGGCGTCGCGCTCGTGCTCGTCTCCGGGGACTTTGCGAGCGAGACCGGCCCCGCAAGTGAATTCCTCGCCTCGCAAGGCGTCGACTTCCGGACGTTCCTGAAATCGCAGAAAGACGAAGAGTTCATCAATGCGTTCGATCCGGCCTGGACCGGCGCGCTGCCGGCAACGTTCCTCTACAACGCCAGCGGCGAGAGAAAGCATTCGTTCCTTGGCCCGATCACGTACGAGTCGCTCGAAAAAGAAGTCGCGCCGCTGCTGGCTGCCAAACCCTGAACCGGAGGAAACCCCATGCGTCCGAAATCCAGTCTCGCCCAGCTTCCCCTGACCGCCATTTTCTCCGTCGTCGCGCTGCTCGTTCCGGTTCATGCGCTCGCGCTTTCGATCGGCGACCCGATTCCGGCCAAGAGCGACCAGCTCAAGGACGTCGACGGCCGCGACATCAAGATCGCCGACGTTTCCGGCGCCAAAGGCACGCTGGTCATCTTCACCTGCAACCACTGTCCGTACGTCAAGGCGTGGGAAGACCGCATCGTCGCGCTCGGCAACCAGTATTCGGAGAAGGGGATCGGCGTCGTTGCGATCAATTCGAACGATCCGAAGGCTGCGCCCGACGACGGCTACGAGCAGATGCAGGCACGGGCGAAGGAAAAGGGCTTCAAGTTCCCGTATGCGGTCGATGAGACGTCCGCTGTCGCGAAGGCGTTCGGCGCAAGCAAGACTCCCGAAGCGTTCCTGTTCGATGCATCGGGCAAGCTCGCCTACCACGGCGCGATCGACGACAACTCCGAGGACGCGAACGCGGTCAAGGATCATTATCTCGGGGATGCGCTCGCCGCCGTCGAAGCCGGTAAGCCCGTCGCGAAGGCCGAAACCAAGGCGCTCGGCTGCGGGATCAAGTTCCGCTGAATCTCGACGACTTTCAGAGGGCGCTTCTCGACCCGACAGCACCGATCCCGGCAAACTGGCCGGGCGGCTGGCGCGGCGTGCTGCTGTTGTTCCTCGTGCCCGTCGGCGGCGGCATTCCCGCAGGAGTGCTGATGGCCCACGCTCGCGGCGTCGGCTGGCCGGTCATGATGGGCCTGTACTTCGTCTCGGATGTCATTCTGGCGTTCGTCTTCGAGCCGATGATGCGGGCGCTTGCCGCCGTCGCTCGTCGCGTACCCGCGCTCGGCCGCGTCGTCACGATCTTCCGGGAAACGGCTCAGCGCTCCGCTGCGCAGTATGGGAGATCCGGCGGTGCACTGGCGCTCGTCCTCGTGAGCTTCGGTGTCGATCCCATGACGGGTCGCGCGGCCGCCGCCGCCGCGGGGCACGGGTTCGTGCCGGGATGGGCGATCGCGATCACAGGCGACATGTTCTACTTCGCCCTTCTGATGGTGACGACGCTCTGGGTCGGCAGCACAGTCGGCGATGATCGCATGACGATCGTCATCATGCTGGTGGTGATGTTCGTGCTGCCGTCGCTGCTCAGGCGCTGGCGCGGCAAAGCCGCACCAGCCGCAACCTGAACCGACCACTGCGGAGCACGACGAACGTCGCGCGCCGGTCAGCGCGGCTCGATCGATTCGCGCGCGCGCGCGAGCAGCTCGGGCGACGCCGCGGCGACGACAGGAAAGCTCCGGTCGGCGTAGGCGTGGTCCGCAACGAGTGGAAACGGCTCGCTGCCGTCGATCGTCGCAACCACGCCGCCGGCTTCCTCGACGAGACACCAGCCGGCGGCCAGATCCCAGATCTTCGGGCGCGTCTCCATGCCGATCGACGCGCTGCCTCGAGCGACGCACGCCAGCGTATAGGCGGCCGATCCGAACACGCGCACCTTCATCGGCAGATTGACGTGATAGTGGCGCGGAGTGCGCGCACAGCACGCGAGCATTCCGACCAGACGCGCGTCGGCTTCGTCGCGCACGTGGATCGCAGAACCGTTCATCGTCGCGCCGGATCCGCGGGAGGCCACGTACATCTCTCCGAGCGCAGGAAAATACAGCACGCCGACGTCCGGGCCGCTGCTGTCCGTGCGCGCGATCGATACGCCCCAATGCTGCACGCCGAGCGAAAAGTTGGTGGTCCCGTCGAGCGGATCGACGATCCACGTATGGGCCGAACGGCGCGCGGCTTCGAGCGCGGAAGTGGGCGCCAGCTCTTCGCTCAGGATCGCATCCGACGGGAAGTGCTCTGCAAGCCCGGACGCAATGAGCCTGTCGGCGGCGACGTCGGCTTCGGTTACGATCGAATAGTCGTGCTTCCAGTCGCTGGTGACGTTCCCTTCGCGAAAATAATCGAGCAGGAGGTTTCCGGCGCGCTCGGCGATCTCCGCCGCGATCATCGATGCCGCAGCCGCCGAGCTCACAAGTCGGCCTCGACCCAGACGTCGCAGAGCCGCCGTCCGATCGCCATGGCCGGCGGAAGGAACAGCTCGGACGCATCGGTCTGGTTGCGGCATGCGCGCAGCACGACGTCGCGCGGGAACCAGCGGACGTCCTCGACCTCGTGCACGTCGATCGTGATCTGCTCGGTCACGGCTTCGGCAATGCATCCGATCATCAGCGACGACGGGAACGGCCATGGCTGCGACGAATGGTAGGAAACCTCGCCGACCTCGATACCGGATTCTTCGCGCACCTCGCGGCGCACCGCTTCCTCGATGGTCTCGCCGGTTTCGACGAATCCGGCGAGCGTCGAAAACATTCCGCGCGGCCATCCGGCCTGGCGTCCGAGCAGGCATTTGTCGCCGCGAACGACGAGCATGATGACGACCGGATTCACGCGCGGAAAATGCTCGGCGGAACATTTCGAGCAGCGCCGCAGCGCGCCGCCCTGCCCTACGGTGGTCGTGCTTCCGCAGCGCGCACAGAACGGATGGGTTGCGTGCCAGTCGACGAGCGCGCGTGCCTGCGCGACGATTCCGCTGTCTTCGCCGGAGAGCTGCGCGGCAATTGCGCGCACATCGTTGAATTCGGCAACGCTGGCCAGGCCGAGCTCGGTGGCCGGATCGGCAAGGCTCGAGACGTCGACGGCATAGTGCGCGACGCCGTCGCGAAGTCCGAGCAGGATCGGCTGCGCATCCGGACCGGCTTTATCGAGCAGGCCGCGTCGTGCCCACGCGAGGCCGCCGCCGTCTTTCTTTACGAGCACGTCCAGACGCCACAGCGGAAGAAACCGGCTGCGTGCGTCCTCGACGTTTCTCGAAAGCCAATCCTCGTCGAGCCGCTCGGCCTGGGCGCGATCGAGCGGGTTGCCGGCAAACACATTCATGGGGCAGGCGCGCAACTATCCCGAACGCAACGGGTGTCCAAGACGAGCACCGTCGCCGCGATCGAGTCAGCTTCGCGGGAACGCACTGCCGAAACGCTTCCCCGGTGCGGCGCGAGATCGTATGGTCTGCGTTGCCGGAGGGCCCGCAACGACACGCGGCCAGGCAACGCGACGCCGGGAAGAAGTCGGCCAGGGGTGGACGGTAAGGAAGAGGTAACGCAGCACGGCAAGGGGGAACACACGCGCTCCGGGACGCAGTGCGCCGGAGCACGAGGAGGCTCTCGATGGTCGAACGCCGCATCGAAGAACTGAGGCAGAATTTCGCCAACCTGTCGGACCCTTGCGGAGCTCTGGCCTGTCTCGTCGAAGTCGCGCCGTGTGCGATCGCCCTTTACGATGCCGGCGGCCAGTGCGCGGGCGCCAACGCGGCGTATCGCGAGCTGTTCGGCCGCGAGCCCGAACCGGCGCGCGAGCTTTCCGAGGACGACGTGCTGGGCAAGAGCGGCGTGCTTTTCTGGCTCCGTCGCGCGTTTTCCGGCGAGACCATCGCAACCCCGACCTTCTGGTACGAACACCAGAGCCTGCCGCATCCCGAAGCGCGTCGGCGCATCGCACTTTCCGCACGGGCGTTTCCGATGCGCGACGCCGAAGGCGAGATCGAGCTGGTCGCGATCGCATTCCGCGACGAGACCGATGCGATGCTGCTGGCAGATCGTCGCCGCCTCGACGCCGATGAGCCGCGGCACTGGCTCGAAGAGGTGCGGCGCGCCGATTTCGAGCGCCGGACCAACGAGGAACAGTTCCGTGCAGTGTTCGAGCACTCGGCCGATGGCGTCATGCTGACCGACGATGCCGGCCGTGTGCTCGACATCAACCCGTCGGGTTGCCGGATCCTCGGCCGGCGCCTGCAGGACGTCGTCGGGTCGCGGTACTGGGACCATATCGGAGACACCGCCGACTCGCGCGAGCTCCGCGAGAAACTGATCCGTGACGGCGCCGGGACGGCGGAGGTCTGCCTGCGGCGCGCCGACGGCGAGCTTCGCGAGCTCGAGCTGCGCTCGGTCGCCAATTTCCTGCCGCACCGGCACTTGACGACGTTCCTCGACGTCACCGAACGCAACTCGAGGCATCGCCGCATCGCGCGCCGTGAATCGCACCTGGCCGAATCCCAGCGCATCGCGCAGGTCGGAAGCTGGGAGGCCGAGCTCGACGACAGCAACGCCGACCTGGAGACGTGCCTGCTGCTCTGCTCGGAGGAATGCCTGCGCATCTTCGGCGTGAATCCGGACTCGGTAATGACGCTCGCAAAGTCGCTGGCTCTCGTCCATCCGGACGACCATACGGGCGTCGTCGCGGCGCTCCGGCATTCGATCGACACGCACGGCGCGTACTCGAGCGAGCACCGGATCATCCAGCCCGATGGAACGATCCGCAGGGTACGCGCGCGCGCCGAGATCATCGCCGAGGAGCCCGACGAGTTTCCCGTGCGCATGGTCGGTACCCTGCAGGACATCACCGACCGCGCGCGGCGCAGGCCGAAGGCGATCGGCACGCGCTGGGCGGCCCGCAAGCAGGCGGCCTCGCACGCGACGACGTCGGTTCCCGGGTAAAAGACCTTCAACGACCGGCGAGCGTGCGGGCCTCTTCGGCGATCGCCCATGCGAGAGCCTTGCATGTCATCGCGAACGGGCGGCCGCCGGTGAAGGCGCCGGCGATCGCGAGCAGGACCTCGGGCGAGAAACGTGCGCGATCGGTCACCGCGTAGAGCGGTTCCCAGTTCTCGGGTCTCAGCTTGGATTTGAACGCGTCGAGGCCCTCGAAGTTGTAGAAGCGCCGGCCGTGCGCGCGCAGCCATCCGAACAGCAGCCGCAGCCACATCGCGGTGTCGACTTCGCCGTCGTGCGTGTGCCGCGACAACGGCGCGAGGCCGAGCGTGACGTATGCGGCGTGTCTGCCGGCAAGCGATCGCATCGCCGCATCGACGAGCAGCTCGCTGGTGCCGTTGACCGCGCCTTCGCCGCGAATGATCTGCTCGATCAGCCACCCGTTTCGCCGCGGCACCGGCGAAGCAATGAGGAAGCCGACGACCGACCCGTTGCGTTCGGCCACGAACAAGCGGCGATCTTCGAGTGCGCCGAGGGTGTCGGGCTCGACGAGGAAGTGCATGGTCGGCGCCCGCCGCGTACGCAGCCATTCGGCGAGGCAGCGCTGCAGCCCGTCGTGCCGACCGGCGGTGTCGGCAGATCCGGTCCATTCGCGAACCGAGACGCCCTTGTTGCGCGCACGGCGGAACTGGGCGCGAAGCGACGGATGCTCGTCCACCGCCGCGGCCCATGCCGCCGGATTCCAGACTGGCTGCGCGCCGAGCCCGACCATCGAATGCGACGGAGAAGCCCACAGGCGTGTGGCAAAGCGCGACTGCACGCCGAAATAGCAGACGCGCAGCTGCCTCTGCCGAATGTCGATCTCGAGCTCGCGGGTGACGGGATCGAGGCGCTCCTCGCTGCAGACCGGCGCGCCGGCGACGACCAGGAACCGGCCGTGCCGAACGTAGCCGGCGACCGCGTCGCCGTCCCGTGAAAACCAGTGCCGGAATCCCGGATTGAGGATCTGGTACGCGTTCGCACCCCACCCATGCGCCAGCACGAGCGCGCGGGCTGCCTCGAAATCCGCCTCCGCCATCTCCCGCCATTGGATCTGTTCACGAGCTTCGTGCAAATCCTCGCTGCGCAATCGTGAGGTGAGAGATGATCAAGTTCGGAGTGACGCTTCCGCAGATCAAGAAGTCCTGGGCTGATACGAAGGCTGCTGCCGCCGAGATCGACTCGGCCGGCTTCGACAGCGCGTGGGTGTGCGACCATCTCTACGGCGTACCGATGCCGAACATCCCGATTCTCGAAGCGTACAGCCTGCTCGCCGCGGTTGCCGCGGTGACCTCCAGAGTCCAGCTCGGCGCGCTGGTCACGCCGCCGTTTTTCCGCAATCCGGCCGTCCTCGCCAAGCAGATCGCCACCATCGCCGAGATCGCCGGTGACGGTCGCGTGATCGCCGGGCTCGGCTCGGGATGGTTTGCGTCCGAGTTCGAAGGCTACGGTTGCGACTTTCCGGAGGTCGGGACGCGCCTCGCCGCTCTCGACGACACCTGCGAGATCCTGCGACGCATGTGGACCGAAGAGCAGCCGAGCTGGCGCGGCAAGATCTATCGCATCGAAGACGTCTATTGCGAGCCGCGGCCGGCGGTGCGGCCGCGCATCCTGATCGGAGGCGGCGGAGAAAAGGTCCTGCTCAAGCTGGCGGCGCGCCACGCCGACATCTGGAACAACCTTGCCGTCAACCAGAGAGAATTCGCGCGCAAGCTCGACGTGCTCCACGGACACTGCGACCGCGAAGGCCGCGACCCGGCGGAGATCGAGATCTCGCAGCAATGCCTCGTCGTCATCATGCCGACGCAGGAGGAGGCCGAAGTGGCGATCGGCAAGGCCGAGAAAGTCTATGGCGGACACATGGGCGCCGGGCTGCGCGAGCACGGAATCTGGGGATCGCCGGACGTCGTCATCGAGAAGCTCGAAGCCTTCGCGGCCAACGGCTGCCATCACTTCGTCATGGAGATGTTCGGGCGCGACGTGCGCGAGCCGGCGGCGCTGTTCGCTTCGAAGGTGCTGCCGCATTTCCAGAGCCGGCGGGCGGCCTAGCGGCGGCGCTCCGGCGAGCGAGCTCGGACGGCCGCACGTTCCCGCGGCGCGCGTGCGGCTTCGCTACGGAACCGGAGACGCGTAGCATCGCAGCGTGGCTCGGCGATGAACTGGAAAGAAGCCTGGACCGGCGGACAGTACAGCGCGATCCGAATCGCTGCCGCCGGCACGATCGCGATCGCGATGGCCGTCTCGATTTTCTCCGGGGACGAGATCGATTTCGTGCCCGCAGTGCTGGCCGCCACGTCGCTGGCGGTTGCGGCGGGAATCGATGTCGGCGGGCGCACGCTCGCCGCGATCCTCGCGAGCGCGGTTGCGATCTACGGCGGCAGTCTCGGATCGGCCGCATCCCAGTTCGCATCGCTGTGGCTTTCGGCGCACGTGCTGATGCCCCGCAAGCCGTACGGAAGCCTCGGCGCGCTCGGCAGGCGCGACCCGGGGGGCGGCTGGAAAGTACCGTCGTGGTATCCGTATTTCTGCGTGCTGCTGTTCGTCGGAGCGCGCTCGCTCGCCGCGGCGCACGCCGTGATGGACGGGCACGAAATTCTGGCCGGCTGTTTCCTGTTCGTCGCCGCGCTGTTCCTGTTTCCGACTGCCGCCCTGGTCGCCTGGTTGTTTTCGCTCGGGCTCGGGATCGCGCTCGCGGTCACGGGGCATGGAAGCTTCAGCGCAGCGTGGCTCCTTCATCTGCTGACATTCCAGCCGGCATGGATTCCGCCGCGCCGCACGGGCGCGCCGGACACGGTGTTCTACGACGGCACGTGCGCGCTCTGCCACGGCGCCGTGCGCTTCGTGCTCGCCGAGGACGTCGGCGCGCGGCTGCGAATCTCTCCGCTCGGCAGTGCGCTCTTCCTGTCGCTGGTCCCTGCAGCCGAACGAGAGCGTCTGCCGGACAGCGTCATCGTCGTCCGCGGACGTCAGATCTTCGCGCGCAGCGCGGCGGCCATCGAGATTCTCGACACGCTCGGCGGAGTCTGGTGGGTCATTGCGCTGGTGATGCGGATGTTCCCGGCGGGATTCCGCGACGCGACGTACGACGCGATTGCGTCGCGCCGCTACCGCTGGTTCGGACGCCGCAGCGAGGCATGCCCCCTGATGCCGCCGGAGCTGCGCGGGCGCATCGAGGCCTGACGGCCCCAGCGGGGATTCCTCGGTCGCCACCGTCTTTCGATACGGGCAGAAATCGCCCATCGTGAGTACCGAGTCCGGGACGTTCCCGGGTCAAGCGATGCGGGTTACCCGATTGTGTTTCACCCGGGACGCATCGAAACGCACGGGACCAGATGGACGCGCTGTACAAATACATGAGCACCGCGAGCCTCGACGAATTGCTCGACGGCGGGCGCATTCGAATCGGCACCCTCGATGAGTATCGCGACACGTGCAGCCACTCCGACGAAGTCGCCGACCGAAAGGAAGGCAGCCGCCGCATCGTCGTCGACGTGTCCCCCGGCGCAAACCCGCGCGCGGAGGCCGAGCGCGTCGTTCGCGACCACCGCCTCGACGAGAATGACAACTCGGACGTGCGTGTCGAAAATCACCGCGACAGCGTCGTCGTCGAAGCGCGCTCGCCGAACCTTTACCTTTTTTCTGCGTCGCTGCGCTGCGATCGTGACCTGATGTCCACGCTCGGTTACGACGCGTGCGTAAAAATCGCGTCACCGGAGAAATTCTTCCGCTCGCTTACCGGTGCGATGAGCGGCGTGCGCAGCTTCCTCGGATTCCGCGAGGTCATCTATGAAGACCCGCATTGTCCAAAGGCGCGCGCGGCCGGGGTGCATCCCGCGTTTTTCAAACGGGCCGACTATTCGCACCAGGCCGAAGTGCGCGCGCTCTGGGAACCCGACGCGCCGCGGATCGAACCCGTCATCGTTTCGTGCCCGGAGGCAGCCGGATTATGCGAGCTGTGCCTTTCCCGATAGTGCCGGGGTGTGAGGCCAGCTCCTGAGAGGATGGTCGTGGCAGATCAGACCGAGCTGTTCACCGCCGCAAGCCTGCGGCGCGAGGAATCGACGGAACGACTGCCGGAAGGCTTCGAGTATCGCCCCGAATTCATCAGCGCGGCCGAGGAATCCGAGCTCGTCGGCCTCATCCGCGAGCTCCCGCTGCAGGAAGCACAGTACCGGCAGTTTACCGCGCGGCGACGAATCGTCAGTTTTGGAGGCAGCTACGATTTCCTACACCATGAGCTGCTGCCGGCCGGCCCGCTTCCGGAATTTCTGCTGCCGATCCGGGCGAGGATCAGTGCGTGGACGTCGATTCCCGCCGAGGCCTACACACACGCTCTCGTTGCGGAATACCAGATCGGCACGCCGCTCGGCTGGCATCGCGACGTTCCGGACTTCGAAGCGATTGCAGGACTGTCGCTGGCCGGATCGGCACGCATGCGGCTCCGCCCGTATCCGCCGGCCAAAGGCCGCCGCGATCTGACGATCCGCCTCGATCTCGAGCCGCGCTCGGCATACGCGATTGTCGGCGTCGCGCGGTGGCGCTGGCAGCACGCGATCTCGCCGACCAAAGAGCTTCGCTATTCGATCACGTTCCGCACGCGCCGCAGCGGGACCGCTGCGGCTTCAGGAGCCGACCGCTGAGGGCGACGGAACGGCCTCTACCACGCCGTTCCGCCGTCCGCTTTGCTGCGGCTTCAGTGCTTCCGCGCCGTTCCCGGCTCGGCTTTCTTGCGGTGCTGCTCGGCAAGAATGCCCGCCGGCGTGACGTTTGCGATCGTGGTCTCGAGCTTGTTCTTCCACCCGGCAACGACATCGCCTTCGCCGTTGAGCATGGCCTCGAACCCGACGCGCGCGACATCGGCCGGATCGTCTTTTTCCTTGGTGCCGACATAGGTGTCGAGCATGTCGGCGCGCTCGAAGAAGTTGGTTTCCGTCTCGCCCGGCATCAGGCACGTGACGGTGATCTCGGTGTCCTTGAGCTCGTTGCGCAGTGCGAACGAGAACGAATTCAGGAACGCCTTGGTGCCGTTGTAAACGGCCTGAAAAGATCCCGGCAGGTAACCAGCGATCGAGCCGGTAATCAGGATGCGGCCGCAGTTGCGCTTCAGCATTGCGCGCCCGACCTTCTGAATGAGGTAGATCGTGCCCGTGATGTTGGTGTCGATCACGTGACGGACCTTCTGAAAATCCTGCTCGAGGAATGCGTGCCCGAGGCCGTGGCCCGCGTTGGCGAGCAGCGCATCCACGTCGCGGCCGGACGCACGCGCACAGAGCTGGTCGACGCCTTCGAGCGTCGCCAGGTCGGCCTGCACCGAATCGACGGCACCGCCATATTCGCGCAACGATCGGGCGGCCTCGTGAATCTCGGGTTCGTCGGCGGCAATCAGAAGATCATAGCCGCCCTTGGCACAGCATTTCGCGAGCTCGAAGCCGATCCCGCTCGAGGCTCCGGTCACGATTGCGAACTGTCGCGTGGATGCACTCATATGGACCTCCTCGTCGTCCTTGTCGTCAACGTTCTTGTCGTCATCGTTGTTCCAACGTGACGCGAGGAATGCGCAGCCATTCGACGGGCGCCTGCAAAACGGTGCACGTGGGGCCTGAAACGGCTGGACGCAACGCCCGCCCTGGTGCGCGCGTTTTCCGACGTCCCCATGTCTGGGGGCGCCGGCGTTACAGGACGCGCAGGAACGCCACCAGGTCTGCTTTCTCGACGTCGGTCAGGTTGTCGCCGAGCACGAGGTTGAAGAACTCGACGGTGTCTTCGAGCGTGAGCAGGCGGTCGTCGTGCAGATACGGCGGGGACTCCTTGATGCCGCGCAGCGGGAACGTCTTGATCGGGCCGTCGGCGGCAGCGGCGACTCCGTTGATCATCTGGCCCTTGTAGAAGCGCTCGACCTGCAGATTGTGCATCAGGTTGTCGGTGTAATACGGCGGGATGTGGCATGTCGCGCACTGGCCCTTGCCGAAGAACACCGCCTGTCCGCGTTTTTCACTGTCGGTCGCGCGGCTCTCGTCGAGCTTTCCGAATACGTTTAGCTTGGGCGCCGGCGGGAAATCCAGAAGCTCCTGGAACTCGCCCATGTCGTGCACCTGGCTGCCGCGGTCCAGAAAGTTCACGCCCTTCTTCATCGCGATGACCGGGTCCCCGTCGAAGTACGCCGCGCGCTGTTCGAACTCCGTGAAATCCTCGACCGTCTTCAGCGCGCGCTGTGATCCGAACAGGCGCTGCACGTTCACGCCGCGCAACGACGGCGTATCGATGCGGTGGCGGAAATGCTGCGGCCGGGCGTCGCCCGCCAGATGCGTCGCAGCGTTGGTATGTCCATTGGCATGGCAGTCGAAGCACGCGACGCCTTCGTGCGGCTGTACCGACTTGCGATCACTCGTAAGATTGAACTGCTGCTGTGCGAACGGCGAAACCAGCAGCCGCAGCCCATCGAGCTGTTTCGGATTCAGGATGCCGCTGAACAACTCGTAGAAGTTGTGATTCGTGACGAGCTTGCCCTGCGACACATCTCCGAGATCCGGCCGCATCGTCAGATACATCGCCGGCGGAAACTCCGGCAGGAAGTGCGCAGGAATGTCGAAATCGAGATCGAAGCGCGTCAGGTCGCGGCCGGTCTGGCGCTTGACCTCGTCGATCTCCTGCTTCGGGAACACCATGCCTCCCTCGCCGTGATTCGGGTGCGACAGCGGCAGGAACCCGGCGGGAAACGCCCCCTTGGTGCGGATGTCTTCGGCCGTCATGGATGCGAGCTGCTGCCACGTCGTTCCCGCCGCGAGCTTGACGCGGATTCCGGTCTGGATGGGTTTGCCGCGCGACATCGTCACGTCCGGCGCCGGCTTGTCAGACAGGTCGTAGCGACCCTGAAGCAGCGTCATCTGCCGCTGCATGACCGACGGCTTGTCGCCGCTCATGCGTTTTACGAGCGCATCGAAGTTCTCTTCCTTCGAGACAGGCTGGAAGCTGCTTTCACCGCGCAGCGCTATTCCGGCTGCTCCGAGCTCCTGCCGGATGCGACTGCTTTCACTTCGGTCCTGTCGGGGAAGCTGCGGATCACCGCTGCCGCTGGAAACACCGGCAGCGGCTTTTTGCCCTTCTTCGTCCTGCCCGTACGCAGGAAACCCCGCGAGCACCGACGCGGTGAGAACGAAAGACACGGCAAGGACGAAGCTGCGTTGCGCCATGACGGGTTGCTCCTTGATCGAGGCGCTCCGATGCGCCTGGGAAGTGTGGTGGCCAGTCTGACGCGTCGGCGTGCGGGCTGTCCAGAAGTTTCGTCGCGCGTGCCGCGGCGACGTTCCATCCGCGCAAAACCGGCATCGGCAGCGAACATTCACAGGCCGCGGAAGTCTTGGTGAACCATGAAGAACCTCGCAAAAAAGATCGTCGTCGTGACCGGCGCATCTGGTGGTCTCGGTCGCGAGACGGCTGTGCAGTTCGCAGCGCTCGGTTGCCGCGTCGTGGTTGCGGCGCGCCGCCGCGAGAGTCTCGAGGAAACGGCGCAGATGTGCCGCAGCGCCGGTGGGGAGGCCCTGGTGCACGTCGCGGACGTCACCAGCGAGGCCGACATCGAAGCGCTGGTGGCCGCCACGATCGCCAGGTGGGGACGGATCGACGTGTGGGTAAATAATGCCGGTGTGACTCTGTTCGCACTTCTTGAACAGGGGCCGTTCGAAATGCACCGGCGCGTCATCGAAACCAATCTGTACGGGCCGATGTACGCGGCGCGCGCCGTCGTTCCGCGCTTTCGCCGCCAGCGAAGCGGCGTCATGATCAACGTCGGGTCGATCCTCAGCAAGGTGGGGCAGCCGGCTGTGCCGTCTTACGTGATCAGCAAGTTTGCCCTTCGCGGCCTTTCCGAAGCGCTTCGCATGGAGATCGCCGACGATCCCGACATTCACGTCTGCACGATCCTCCCGTACGCGATCGATACGCCGCATTTCCAATCGGGGGCCAATGAGCTGGGAGTCGCGGCGTTCGCAATGCCGCCGCTGCAGAAGCCCGAGAAGGTCGCGCGTGAAATCGTAAAGCTCGCCGCCAATCCCCAGCGCGAATGTCACGTGCCGCGAATCGCGACGCTGGGCCTCGCCGTACGCTAGCACGCTCGGGTTTGCCGCGTGGGCCGTCGCCGATCTTCTGTGGATGCAGGCGCGCACCGTCTGGAAATGGACGAGCCCCTGGATTGCCCACCGGCCCGAGCGGGCGCAGACCGCCACGGAATGAGGCTTCGATGAGCGTGGACGCAGCGATCGTCGGCTCGGGCCCGAACGGCCTCGCGGCCGCGATTGCGCTTTCGGGCGCCGGCCTCGAAGTCGAGGTCCTGGAGCAGCACGACACTGCGGGCGGCGGCATGCGCACGATGCCGCTGACGCTGCCGGGATTTCATCACGACGTGTGCTCGTCCGTGCATCCGCTCGCAATCGCATCTCCGTTTTTTCGCACGCTGCCGCTCGAAAGCTACGGCCTGTCGTGGATCGAGCCGCCGGCGCCGGTGGTTCACGTGCTGGCCGACGGCAGGGCCGTTGCGCTCGAACGATCCGTAAACGAGACCGCTCGCGCGCTCGGAAGCGACCGCGATTCCTACGTCGCGACGTTCGATCCGTTCGTGCGACGTTTCGACGAATTGATGGAGATGATTCTCGGGCCGCTTCGCACGCCGTCGTCGCCACTGCTGCTCGCGGGCTTTGGCCTGGCCGGTCTCGGTTCGGCCAATGGGCTGCTCGAGCGTCGTTTCGCAACGGCCGAGGCGCGCGCGCTGCTGGCGGGAATTGCCGCGCATGCGATGCTGCCGCTCGACAGCCTCGCAACGGCATCGTTCGCGCTGGTCCTCGCGATTTCGGCGCACGCGGTCGGCTGGCCGATCGCACGCGGCGGTTCCGGCGCGATCGCGGAAGCGCTCGCGTCGCATCTTCGTGCGCTCGGCGGCCGCATCGTTACCGGTCGAAACATCGCGCACGTTGCCGATCTGCCCGCGGCACGCGCGTACGTCTTCGATGTGACGCCGCGCCAGCTGCTGTCGATTGCACGCAGCGAGCTGCCGGCGTCGTACTGTCGCAGGCTCGAGCGCTATCGGTATGGCCCCGGTGTCTGCAAGATGGACTGGGCGCTCCGGCAGCCGATTCCGTGGCGGGACGCCGGGTGCGCGCGCTCGGCCACCGTCCACCTTCTGGGAACCTGGCAAGACGTCGCACGCGCCGAGGCGGCCGTGCAGAATGGAACCGTCGCCGAGCATCCGTTTGTGATCCTCGTGCAGCCGACGCTTTTCGACACCAGCCGCGCGCCCGACGGGATGCACATCGCGTGGGCGTACTGTCACGTTCCCAACGGCTCGACCATGGACGCATCAGCGATGATCGAAGAGCAGGTCGAGCGCGCCGCGCCCGGCTTCCGCGACGTGATCCTCGCGCGCTCGGTACGGACGGCTCCGGAGATGGAGCGCTACAATCCGAACTACGTGGGTGGCGACATCAACGGAGGCGCCGCCGACCTTGCGCAGCTCTTCTTCCGGCCGGTCGCGCGCGTCGATCCGTACTCGACGCCGAATCCGCGCATTTTTCTGTGCTCGTCGTCGACGCCGCCGGGCGGCGGCGTGCACGGGATGTGCGGCTTCTGGGCCGCGCAGAGCGTGTTGAGACGCCTCCGCGATGCCCGTAAGGAACGGCCGGCTCAGCAGGCCGGACAAACGAGCGTGACCGGCTGACCGACGCTGAACTTGAGAATGAACAACGCATCCTGCGACGTGACTGCACCGGAGCTGTTGGTATCGCAGACGCACAGCGCGCACGTAGCGGTGCCGACGGCGACTTTCAGCGCGAGCAGCGCATCGGTAGCGGTGACGGCATCGTTGAGCGTCGCGTCGCCGCACAGCGGAGCCGGCTCGACCACCTCCGCGCACGACGAGAATTCCGAAGTATCGCCAGACTCAAGGTCGGTCGCGGTGGCGGTAATCTGCTCGCCCGGCTGTACGACGACCGGAAGACTGATCGAGAAATCCTCGTCGTCGCCGGAAAGCTCGAAGTCGGCCGCGCCGAGAAACACCGCGCCTTCTCCGTTTCCGGACGCGTCGCAGGTCGCATTCTTGAAGACGCGGATCACGTAATCCCGGTGGTCGACCTGCGCCGGCACGTCGAGCGTACCGTCGATGTCGAGAGTGGCCGAGATGGCCGTAAGCGACGTGAGCACCGGGAAGTTCTGCAGGAAATTGCCACCAGCTACATCCGCGTCGTCGGTGTCATTCGGGGTGACGCCGGCGCCGAGATCGGTCTCGAGCAGCTCGATGCCGAGCTCGCCGTTGTCGTGGATGCTGTTTGCGAGGATCGCGATGCCGAACGCATCGCTGGCAACCTCGACTCCGTTTGCGCCGTTGCCGGAAATCACGTTTGCGAAACCCGGCTTGTCGCCTCCGATCACGATCTGGCTGCCGGAAGCGGCAATTCCGGAAAGGGTGTTGGCGAGCGGGGTCAGGCCCGATGCGTCGGCTCCGATGATGTTGTTGACGATCACGGTTGCGGAGCCGGCGTCATCGATCCCCGAAAGGTCGTTGCCGGAGATGAGATTGCGATGCCCCACGGATGGTCCGCCGATGTGGGTGCGGGCCGAGTCCAGCTCGTCGATGCCGCTGGTCATGTTCTCGATGCCGTTCGCCTTGTTGCCAAGGTCGACGTGCCCGGTGGCATCCGTTCCGATGAAACTGCCGAGCAGCTCGAGGGCCGCGTCCTCGTGGACGAGAATTCCGCTCCCCGGAGCGCTGTGAACCGCAAGACCCTGGATGACTGCCCGCGTACCGGAAACCGTGAGCGCTGCGCCTTCGTCCAGCCCGGATCCGTCGATGGCGATGCGAATGGCCGCGTTGGTTCCGTCGGCAAGCGTGTTGGGTGCCGATCCGGCCTGCGTGTACCCGTCGAGGATGACCGGCGCGGTGATCGAAAGACCGGTGAGCGGCTTGATCGTGTGCACGCCGGTTCCGGCAATGATGAAGACGATCGTGTTCGGATCGGGCTGGCTGTTGGCCTGCTCGATTGCAGCGCGCAAGGATCCGGCCCCGCTGTCGCTGGTATTGAGGACCACGAGCTCTGCGCCGCCGATTTCGGCTTCGATCGCGCGCGAGAATTCGCTGGTTTCCAGCAACTCGAGATCCTGGACCGTGGATGTGACGAAGAACGGCGTCGTCACTTCGGTTCCCAGCTCGACGAGGGCCGTGAACGCGGCAAGCTCTTTGCCGTCGGGAATGACAACTACTGCGGTACCGAGGAAGCGCTCGCCTTCGCCGAATCCGCTCGCATCCGGCACGGCGTTCGAGAAGAACTCCACCTGGTACTCGCCGGGCGGGGCTTCGAGGAAACCCTGAACGCGAAGCCTGGTGCCGTTGATCCGTGCCGACGTCAGCTCCGGATAGTTCAGCAGGTCGTTCGGACCGGCGTCGGCGTCGCCGGTATCGTTTGGCGTAACGCCGTCGGCGCCGAGATCGATGCCGAGCGCGCCGTTGCCGTAGATGCGGTTGCGCTCGATGCGGTTGCGGCGGCCGCTGCCCGCGGCCAGCACGATGCCTTCCTCCAGATTTCCGGCGATGATGTTGGCTGCATTCTCGGCATCACCACCGATCACGGCTTCCTTCGAGTTCGTAGTCTCGAAGCGGATCCCTGTTCCATTCGGGATCGTGGGCGCACCGGTCTTGTCGGTACCGATCAGGTTGTTCTGTACGACCGACTGCGGGCCGATGAGCCGGATGCCGGCCCCGTCATTGCCCGAGATGAGGTTGCGATCCTCGGGCGACGGAGTGCCGATGATCGCCGTGCCTTCCACGACGATTCCGTCCGCGTGCGTCGAATCGCTGAATCCGGTCGGAGTGGTTCCGATGAAGCATCCGCGGATCGCAACGCCGGCCGCGTGCTCGGTGATGAGAATCGCACTCCCGGTTGCCTTGACGTTGTTGATGACGATCCCGCGAATCGTCGTCTGGCCGCCGCTCACCGTCAGCACGGCGTCGCCGGTTTTCGCGGTCGCGCCGTCGAGCCGGATACGCAGCACGGCGTTGGTCGAGTCGCCGGTTGCAGTGTTGACGCTCGACGTCGGCTGCGTGTAGCCGTCGATGGTGACGGTCTTCGTGATGGTCGGCAGGCTTCCGCCGATCGTCAGCACGCCGATGCCCGGGATGTTGAATTCGATGGTGTCCGGAGCCGGGGTCGCGTTGGCGTCGAGAATTGCCTGGCGAAGCGAGCCGGCGCCGTTGGTGCTGGTGCTGGTGACGACGAACGTCTCGGCTTCGGCACGCCTGCCGGCGAGAACCGTCAGCGAGGCGAGGCAGGACAGGCCGGCAAGGATCACACGGGCGAGCGGGCTTCTTGAAGTGGACACCACAATCTCCAGTTCCGCCGCGGTTGCGGAAAGCTGCGGCCTGTCAGGCCGAGGCCGATCGTGAAAGGTGTAGGACGCGGGCCGGCTTGTCCATCATGTTTCTGGCTGCGCGCATGTTTCTGGCTGCGCGCAAGTTTGCGTCGCGGCGGGCGCCTGACTGTGGTTGCGGGCGTGCTTCCGGACGCGCGCCTGATTCCGCTTCGCGGAGCCGGCGATTCCGTCCCGGGCTTAAGGCAGGCCGCCGCGTCCCGACGAGGCGAGCAGCGACTCGACGGTTCGGATCATCGTCGTGCGCGCGTCGGCGATCTCGAGCTCCAGATCGTGGCGCAGGATACGCCAGCCCTGGAATCCCATCGCGGCGCGAAGCGCATAGAACAGCACGGCGTCACCGGCGAGCTCCGGCGGAAGCACCGCCTCGAGCGACATCTTCTCGAGCATCAGGTGCTGGCTGTAGTCGTTGGCGAGGTAGGGCGACTGGTAACGCCGCAGGTCGGCGGAAATCTTGAACGGCAGGATCGCCTCGTAAAGGTCGATGCGCCGGTCGAGGAGCTCGAAAAGCCTGTCCTTCCACGCGTCGGACTCGTACGGCCGGAAAAATGCCGGGAGCACGCGCGTCTGGACCGATTCGGCGATCTCCTTGTAGAGCGAATCCATCTCTTCGAAGTGCCGAAACACCGTGCGAAGGCTGACGCCGGCGAGCTCGGCAACCTTGGCCGCGCCGGGCGTGACCGTGCCTTCGCGGATGAGCTGCAGCATCGCGTCCACGATGCGCGTCCTGCTGGTGCTGCCGCGCCGCCGCCGCCCGTCGAGCTCTTCTTCGCGCTCGACCGAAGCCATCTTTGCTGTCGTGCTCATGCCCCGCTCGTCCTTCACTGCCCTTCCCCGGACATTTCAGTGAGGCGGAGGTCGACCCGGACTGGTCGATTCCACCTGGCGGCGTTGGCCCCCTTGATAGATTTCCATCGCGCGAAACTGACCGTTTCGCAATCGGCCAGCGCCCTGCGCGAGGCCCTTTATAGTCCGATGGCGCGGTTGTGACGACCGCGGCGCGTCCCGAAGCGGCAGCGATGAAGAAGAGGGGCCTTCAGCCGGCAGCAGGCAGCCGATTCGCCCCGGAGGCAGGCCGGATCGATCGGAACAGGAAGAACACGAGCACCGGCAGCAGCACGAGCGTTGCGTAGACCTCCGGCGGGCGATGCCCCTCCACGCCAGGCTTGAGGATCCACCAGTTGAGAGTCATCACGATGCGCTCGAGCAGAACGAGCGCAAGGTAGAGGGGGATGAGCGTCCGGTAGCGCAGCGCGACGGCGAGCATCGACAGGCCGTGTGCGATCTGCGTCGCGCCGGCCCATGCGAACGCTCCGATGATCGTCGCGCCGGAATGGCTGAGATCGAGGCCGGCAATCGACCCGGCGCCTCCGTCGGGAAGAAACGCGTGAATCGCACCGGGAAGGATGGTCAGGATCGCAGCGACGGCAAGGAACGTTCCTGCGGCGAGCGACCCGCGATACTCACCGTTGGTGCTGGCAGGGAACAACGATCTGCCGAAATCATCCATGCCGGTCCTTCCGCGCGAGCTCGCGTTCGCCCGCTGCGCGCGCGCAGCGTTCAGCGCGCAAGAAGCACTCCAATCTGTGCAAACGACGCTACGATGAGGATCACCAGCCCGATCCATACGCGCGGGCTCGCAAACAGCATCAGGTCCGGACGGGTCGGAAACGAGAACGTCTCGGCGGTTCCGGCCATTTTGAACGGATGCATGGCGAGGAACCGCGGCTGCAGGACGAGCTTCATCATGTCGCGCCGGCTGCGGTAGCGCATGTAGCCCATCATCGTCCATCCCGGGTCGTCGGGAACATGCCATGCGTCGACGTAGCCGCCGATCTTGCGGCCGACGATCGCGGGATGACCGCCGCGTCGCAGCAGCGCGGGCATGAACGAGCGAATGTATTGCTGAAGCAGCTCGGGCCCCGGCGTAGGCACGCCGGTTGTCGGGTGCGGCACGTCGCCGCGCTCGACGCGCACGAGATTGAGCATCACGAACTCGCGGCCGTCGTCGTGTTCGAGAAAGTCGCGCACGACCGCGAGGTCGTTCTTCTCGGCCGAGCTCGTGCCCTGCATGCTGCGCATGAACGAGTCGATCTCGTCGCGCCGCAGCGGTCCGCGCCAGTTGTCGTACCACGCGCGGAAAAGCGCGTAGACGACAGCCGCCGCGAGCCAGATCCACCAGCTCACCGCAATGCTCCGGGCCGGCTGCGCGCTCCCCGCATGCGCCAATATATTGGCATCTGAAGTGCCAATACAAGGGACGGCGCAGCTGCGGTCGGTGCGCTCGGGTTCTGCCGGCTAAAGCATCGGCAGCGAGCGTGGCCGGCGGCCGAGCGGGAACGCCGCGTCGATGCGGGCGATGTCGGCCTCGCTCAGGCGAAGCGTTGCGGCGCCCGCATTCTCGGTCGTATGGGCCAGCTGCGATGCCTTGGGGATCGCGAACGTCGATCGGTCGCGCACGAGAAAGCGAAGTGCAACCTGCCGCGGCGTCGCGCCGTGCCGCTCGGCGATCTCCGCGAGCACGCGGCCTCCTTTCGACTTCGGTCCGGGAAAGGCCCCGGGGCCGAACGGCGTGTACGCGACGACCGCGACGTTGTTCGTCCGGCACCATGGGATCACGTCGTGCTCGATGGCGCGCTCGCCGAGATGGTACAGGACCTGGTTGCACGCGATCCGCCCGGGCCCGGCGATGGCCAGCGCCTCCGCCAGATCCTCGGTATCGAAGTTGCTGACTCCCCACGACAGGATCTTTCCGTCATCCGAAAGCTGCTCGAACGCAGCAATGGTTTCTTCGAGCGGATGGCTTCCCCGCCAGTGCAGGAGGTAACAGTCGAGCCGGTCCGTCTTCAGGCGTGCGAGCGAGCGTTCGCACGCCGTAACCGTTGCGGCACGGGATGCGTGCTGCGGGAGCACCTTGGAAACCAGAAACACTTCGTCGCGCCGGCCGGCGATGACATCGGCGATCACGACTTCGGCGTCGTCGTACATCTCGGCGGTATCGATGTGCGTCATGCCAAGGTCGAGGCCATGGCGCAGGGCAGCTTCGGCCGGTTTGCGCACGGCGGTGCTGATCCGCCAGGTGCCCTGCCCGATCACGGCGACCTTGCGTTTCGTGCAGCCGAAGGTTCGTTGATCCATCCTGCTCATGTTCCAACCTTTATCCTGTCGGCTGCTGTTTGGAATGAGCCCGGGGGCCACCAGTCGGGTGAAACGGGCGCGAGTATCCGCGCACGGCCTGCGCTAGTCAGGTTCCGCATGACGGACGGAGACCGCAGCCGGGGAAACCCGCCCACGCCGCTCTCCGCAAGCGACGAGCGGATGTTCCCGACGCTGACGCCGAAGCAGATGAAACGGATCACGGCGCGCGGAAAAACGCGGTCCGTTCGCGCCGGAGAGATCCTGGTCGAAGCAGGACAGGAAATCCTGTCGTGCTTCGTGGTGATCGCCGGCCATCTCGAAATCGTCCGAAGCTACGCGCTCGGAGAGACGCTGGTGACGGTTCTCGGGCCGGGACAGTTCACGGGCGAGGTCTCGATTCTTTCGGGCCGGCCGTCGCTCGTTCGCATCCGCGCGCTGGAAGCGGGCGAAGCCGTCGAGCTCGACCGTGAACATCTTCTCGCGCTCGTTCAGGTCGACGCCGAGCTGAGCGAGCTCGTCATGCGCGCGTTCATCGTGCGCCGCGTGCAGCTGATCGCAAGCGGCCTCGGCGACGTCGTGCTCATCGGCTCGAACTATTGTTCGGCGACGTTAGGGGTCAAGGAGTTCCTGAACCGCAACGGTCATCCGTACTCCTACGTCGATCTCGATCGCGACCCGGACGTCCAGCAGCTGCTCGACCGGTTTCACGTCACGGCCCACGACGTGCCGGTGCTCATCTGCCGCAATGAAGCCGTGCTGCGAAATCCCACCAATCGCCAGATCGCCGAATGCCTGGGTCTCAACGAAGCCGTCGATGCGCTGCGCATGCGTGACGTGATCGTCGTCGGCGCCGGTCCTGCGGGGCTGGCTGCAGCGGTCTACGCGGCGTCCGAAGGCCTCGACGTGCTCGTGCTCGAGACCAACGCGCCCGGAGGCCAGGCCGGTTCGAGCTCGAAGATCGAAAATTATCTCGGTTTTCCTACCGGCATTTCCGGTCAGGCGCTGGCAGGACGAGCCTTCACGCAGGCGCAGAAGTTCGGCGCCCACGTGATGGTCGCGAGCGGAGCGGTGCGCCTCATCTGCGATCGTTCGCCGTACGTGATCGAGGTCGATGGTGGCGAACGCCTACGCGCACGGACGGTCGTGATTGCCACCGGAGCGCAGTACCGAAAGCCACCGATCGAAAATCTGCCGCTGTTCGAGAATGCCGGCGTGTACTACGGCGCAACGTTCATGGAAGCGCAGCTCTGTCACAGTGAGGAAATCGTGGTGGTCGGCGGCGGCAATTCCGCCGGGCAGGCCGCAGTCTTTCTCTCGCAGACAGCCCGCCACGTTCACATGCTGGTGCGTTCGTCGGGATTGTCCGAGACGATGTCGCGCTACCTCGTTCGCCGCATCGAAGACAACCCGTCGATCACGCTGCACGCGCACACCGAGATCGTGGCGCTCGAAGGCGACGAGCATCTCGAGAAGATACAGTGGCGCAACACGATGGACGGCCATGTCGATTCGCATGCCATCCGGCACGTTTTCATGATGACCGGCGCCGTGCCGGCGACGGCGTGGATCGACGGCTGCATCACGCTCGACACCAACGGCTTCGTCAAGACCGGCCCGGACCTGTCGCCGGAGGACATGGCGGCGCAGCACTGGCCGCTCACGCGTGCCCCATACCTGCTGGAGACCAGCCGGCCGGGAATCCTCGCCGTCGGCGATGCACGCTCCGGCAACATCAAGCGCGTGGCATCCGCAGTCGGCGAAGGCTCGATCGCCATCGCATTCGTCCACCGCATCCTTCATGAGTAGTCGCAGCAGGCGCAGCCGTGAGTAGTTGGAAAACGCGCAGCTGTGAGTACTCGGAAGACGCGCAGCCATGAATCGTCGCAAGAGGCGCACCCGTGATAGTCCGAAGACGCGCAACGGGAGTTACCAATGAAGGCAATGGCCTGTGACCACATTGACGCGATTTCGAAGGTTCGATTGCCGGAACGAAGGGAGTGCGAGGAATGCGTCAGGATCGGCAGCGGCTGGGTTCACCTGCGAATCTGCCAGGAGTGCGGCGCGACGCGGTGCTGCGATGACTCGCCGAACCGGCATGCGACCGCGCATGCAAAAGCAACCGGGCATCCGGTGATCGCGTCGGCCGAGCCGCTCGAGCAGTGGCTGTACTGCTATCCCGACGACGCGTTCGTCGAGTACTAGAACGTAAGGAGCGAGAGGCCATGCTCGAAGGCTCGTGCCTGTGTGGAAGCATCCGCTACGAAATCCGCGGTGAGCCGATCGTGATGTACCACTGTCACTGCGGCACGTGCCGCGCGGCTTCCGGTGCATCGTTCGCAACCAACATCCTGGTGGCCGCCGATGCGTTCTCGGTGATCGACGGGCGCGACAAGCTTTCGTCTTACGAATCGAGCCCGGCCAAGCGCCGCTGGTTCTGTTCGAGCTGCGGCTCGCCGATCTACAGCCACGCGGATGCGACGAGCCATGTCGTCAGCGTCCGGTGCGGTACCCTCCGGTCGGATCCGGGCGTGCGCCCGTCATGGCACGCGTACGTGGCAACGAAGGCGCCGTGGACCGAGCTTTGTGACGAACTTCCGCAGATGCCGGAAGGCGCGGGCTGAAACTTCGTTTTCGCCTCTTGTTCGCCGGAAAGGGCTCTGCTAAACGGGCCGGGTTATGGAAGCCCCTGTCCCGAACGCACTGCCTCTGCTGTCCGATCCCGGCGAATCCCGGGCGGAATCCGTGCAGGCGGCACTGGTCCGGAATCTTTCGGCCCCGCCCGTTCAAGACACTTCGATCGCGGCCGTCTGGGAGCTTTCGGCTCTGGCAGGACGTCTCGTCGAAATCACCGGCGGATCGGTTTCGATGCCGGCAACCAGCATGGCCTCCAGCAGCAATGCTTCCGCCGGTGAGCCGCGTACCCGCGCAACCAGCATCTGGGACATCGACGAATCGCGCCGCTACGGCAGCGCCGCACTGACGGTCGCGGCCGGCCTTGTCTGGAAGGCCCAGCAGCTCGGCGAGCCGGTAGCCTGGATCAACGTTCGGTCTTCGAGTTTTTTTCCACCGGATCTCGACGCAGCCGGCATCGACTTGGCGGCGCTCGTCGTCGTTCGCATCAACTCCAACCGGCCTGACGGCCTGACGGACGCGCGGGCAGCGGCGCGCGCAGCCGACAAGCTGCTGCGGTCCGGAGCGTTCGGTCTCGTCATTCTCGACCTCGGTGCACAGGCCGATGTGCCGTCGCCTCTTCTCAGCCGCCTGCTCGGACTCGCGCAGAAACACCACGCCGCGGTGGTGTTCCTGACCGAACGATCCGCCGACAGTTCGCTCGCACCGATCGTCTCGCTGCGGGTCGCGGCTTCGCGCCGGCAGCTCGGCGCCGGCCGTTTCGCGTGCACGATCGAAGCACGCAAAGACAAGCGACGCGCTCCCGGCTGGACCCATGAGGAAACCTTCCGTGGACCGCCGGGCCTGCGTTGACGTTCCTGCGCTGGCGCTGCAGCTGCTGCTTCGCGCGCATCCGGAATGGAACGCACTTCCCGCTGCGGTCGTCGATGCCGACGAGCCGAACGGCAAGCTCCTCTGGCTGAACGAGCGCGCATGGCGCGGCGGGCTGCGCGCCGGCATGCGCTATGCGTCGGCGCTCTCGCTCGACGGACGCCTGCGTGCCGGTGTCGTTGTCAAAACCGAGATCGACGCGGCGGCGGCCGCGATTCTGGAGACGCTGCGGCTGCACACGCCGAACATCGAGCCGTCGCGCGAAGAGCCCGGCGTGTTCTGGCTCGATGCCAACGGTCTCGAAAGCCTCTACGCGAGCATCGAGGCATGGGCGCGAGCGGTGGCGCGCAGCCTGCACGCAGCTGGTTACGATGCGCGCGTTGCCGCCGGCTTCACGCGCTTCGGAACCTATGCCCTTGCGAAAACGCAGAAACGCCGCGTGCTCGTCTGCCACAGCGAAGAAGAAGAGCGCCGCCGCGCACGCGATGTCACGCTCGAGCGTCTCGGCATCGATCCCGACCTGCTCGGCAAGCTCTCGCGGCTCGGCGTGCGTACCGTCGGCGGTTTCCTCGACCTGCCGGCCGACGGGATCCGACGGCGTTTTGGCAACGACGCGTGGCTGCTGCATCGCCGTGCACGCGGAGACGCATGGGATCCGCTGGCTGCGCGCGCGGCAGAAGAGCCGCTGCGGCGCACGCTTCTTCTCGAAGATCCGGTGAGCGACTCCGGCATCGTGCTGTTTCTGGTGCGTGGCCTGCTCGGCCTGCTTCTCGCTTCGATGGCCGCGCAGGGGAAAGCGGTCGCTCTGCTTGCGATCTCACTTCATCGCAGCCTGCGCCGCGACCGTCCTTCCGTTGTATTCGATGTTCGCGCCGCCGAGCCGACGCTCGACGAAGCGGTGCTCATCGATCTCGTACGACTTCGTCTCGAGACAGAAATCCGGCGCGAGCTTGCGGGTTCGTCGATCATCGAAATCGAAGTCGAGGCGCAGGCGGCCGCAGCCGGCGCCGATCAGCTTCGCCTGTTCCATGACCGTACACGCCGCGACCTTGCCGCCGGCGCGCGCGCGATCGCGCGCGTGAAGGCCGAGTTCGGAGAAAGCTCGGTCGTGCGCGCGGTGCTGCGCCAGGGACATCTTCCCGAAGCGGGCTTTGCGTGGGAGACGTTGGAGAACCTCATTGCTCCATCGCCGCGCGTCGTGCTGCGCAAACCGCTCGTGCGCCGCCTCGAGCAGCAGCCGCTCGCGCTGCCGCCGAAACCGTTTCGCGAGCGCGACGACTGCTGGATCGCGTCGCCGGCAACCGGCCAGCGGCGCGCATTGCGCGCCAAAGCGCGTACGTATGAGCAGGATGCACAACGACCGGCTCCGCCGGAGGTGCGCGAAAGTGCCGCGGCCGGGCGCGGCACGGCTCACGGTCGCGTCGAGAACATGGCGGGGCCGTACATCGTCTCCGGCGGATGGTGGAATCGCGAGCTGCATCGCGAGTATCATTACGCGAGCACCGAGAGCGGAGAGATCCTGTGGGTCTATTATGACCGGCAGCGGCGACGGTGGTTTCTTGCGGGGAAGGTCGAGTAGTACGACGCCGTCCTGTGAACGCATTGTGACCGGCAGACGTCGCGACCCGGCTGATTCCTTACGGAGCCTTCGCTTTGAAAAGTTCCGCCGTGTTGGTGTCGGCGTCGGCGAACTCGCTCGACCAGCACTGGTAAGACTGAACCACCTGCACCGTCACGTCGCTTTCCTGGTTGAACATCCGGTCACCACTGTAGGGAAGCGGCATCGGGACGTTCTCGCCCTTCGCCAGCAACTGCGCCGACGGACGAGCTCCCAGGCCGTTGAGCAATCGGAATTTGGTGATTCCGTCCTGCGCTCCTGCAGGATCGGCGAATACATAACTCGAATACAGCCCGTCATTCACGGGTCTCCATCCGTCGGCGCCGACACCCAGCTCTGCCGCCAGCGTGTGCTGACCTGCCACGGAATCGTACACGCACATCATTGCGTCCTGATCAGTTGCGTAAATCGAGGCGTCGCCGGCGCCGCGCCAGTTCCAGAGTATCCGGTCGCCCGAATCGACGGCTGCCTTCTTCACTCTGAGCGATACGCGCACAGCGGGCACGCAGGAATTCAGCGGCTCGGACGGACAAAAAACGCCGTGCTGATTACCCGCAATCTGACCGGAAGAGTTGATTGCGACGCCGACGCTCGTCTTCGCTCCTTCCAGCAGTGAAACGTCGGTGGTCACACCGCCGGCATAGACAACGGCGTGATCGGTGGCCAGCGCCATGACCTGCCCGTTGTCGTTGATCGATTGCGGCTCGAAATTGCCGATGTCGGTCATGATCCCGCCGTCGTAGAGAAAGCCGTGCGTGTTTCCCGACACCGTCGACGAGCCGACGATCTGACCCGCGCTGTTGATTGCAACCGCCGCCGATGAGTCGGCGGCAGTGCCGCCGAGTGTCCCGAGATCGGTCATGACGCCACCCTGGTAGAGGAACGCGTGATCGACGCCTCCCGCAGTCTGCGAAACTCCCACGACCTGGCCGGCATCGTTGATGGCGCGTGGAAAGGTGTCGCCGCCCAGCGTTCCAAGGTCGGTCATCACGCCGCCGGAGTAAAGAAAACCGCGCGTAGCTACGTAAGAGACGGAAACGCCAACCACTTGTCCGGAGCTGTTCATCGCGACCGGAGAACTGCTCAGATCCGAGCCCAGCACCCCGAGATCGGTCATCACGCCTCCTTCATGGAGAAAGGCGTGCCTGCCCTGGGGCGCATCCGTCTCGCCGGCAACCTGGCCCGCATCGTTGATCAGAAGGGCGCGGCTGGAGCCTGGACTGAGCGTTCCGAGATCCGTCATGACGCCGCCGCTGTAGCGGAACGCTCGCGGGAGCCCATAATCGAAATTCGCCATCCCGACGACCTGACCGGCGTTGTTGACGTCGAATCCGACGCTCGCGATCGTCGATCCACCCAGATCCGTCATCGTTCCGGCGGAATAGAGAAACGCGTGACCGGAGATGTTGCTGCCGGGCGCGAAAGTGGAATGCCCGGTGATCTGGCCGGAATCGTTCATGGCGTACGCATAGCAGTCGACGCCGCCGAGCGTTCCCAGCGACGACGACGACCCGCCCGAGGAAAGAAAACAGTCCTTGTTCGCGTTCGCCTGCGCCGGGATCAGTGCAAGAAGACAGAGGGTGGGCAGCGCAAGGCGAGATTGCATCGAAGCTCCTTTGTACGGGATCACAATGGTCGGAGCTTATACCACCGGATGTCACCGCCGGGTCAATGCGGAATTTGTTTCTCGCGGAGGACGTCCAACAGCGTGGGTCAGTCCAGATCGCACACTCCCCAGTTTTGCACTGCACCGGTTCCACCCGGCCACTGCACGGTCGCGCTGGTATCGCACGAAGACGAGTCGAGCTTCGGGCGCGATTCGCCGAACAGGTCCGCGCAGATTTCCGTCGTGCACCTCGGGTCGGCGTCATTGCCGGTCACGGTCGAATGAATGAGCTTGGTATGCGGGCCGACGACTCCGGCTTTGCCGTTTCCGGAAATGTGCGAGTCCGTGACGCGTGCCTTCAGCTGCGCGACCAATGCCGTTCCGGAAAGAAGGCCATTGTCACCTATCCCGTTGCCGGTCAGCTCCGAGCTTTCAACGATCGCGTAAAAACTCCAGACTCCGGAATGGCGATTTCCGCTGATGACTGCATCCTGAAGACTGACTCGACGAGCAACGACGCCTTTGGAGCCGCCGGTGATGGTTGCTCCGATGACTTCGACACGGGTTCCGGACCATTGGTACGGCGGCGTACCGACAACCCCGCCGTCCCCATTCGGAGAACCGACGATGGTGCCTGGGCCGAGGATCGTACAGCGTGGATCGCACACGACCGTCGGAACGTCTTCGCTGGCGCGACTCGTCAGCGTGAAGCCTCGAAGGTCAACGATGCCATCCGATCCCACGGTCAGTGTGGGCTCGTCGGTGGTGTCACCCAAGCAATCGAGATCGGCGGACAGATAGCCGCCGCCCTCGAGAACCTGTCCGCAGGAATTGATCTCGACCGAATTCGCCGCGTGGGCGTTCGAACCGGGCGATAGAATTGCGCCGGCAGTAAAGAGCACAAGGAAGACTCGTGACGCCATTCTGGGTTTCATGAGTTGGGCCTCCCGCACGGCAACGAGCAGTCGCTGCAATGCGACCTTAGCGGTCCGTCCGAACTACCGCCATCGACCGGCCGGCCGCCCGCCATCGGCCTCGTGCCGATGCTGATCGAGACGTTCGAAGTGGCGGCGGGCTGAATGCAACGGTTTCGCTCGAGGCAGGTGCAGGCGACGTTCGTTGCACGCGGCTAACGAATGCAGGTTGGCGCTCGCCGCGGCGTAAAATGAAAAAGGCTCCGCGTACTGGACGCGGAGCCTTTTCACGTTTGTTATCCCGCCTCGCGCGAACCACGCGCCAAAGGCGACGTCGCGTTACCGACAGGTGCCGCGGGTTACGGACAAGGAATCGTGTGTGCGCGATAACATCGCGGCGCTGCGGACGGGCAAAGCGAAAGAGAAAAATGAAACCGGAGTGCGATTGCGCGCTCGTCGAACAGTGCGGGCATTTCCGGGTCCGCCGGCGGCGGACCTGCGCGGGTCGAATCGGTAAGTGTGCCGGCCGAACCGGTTGCGCCAAGAGGGGTCGGCGTATGCGTTTATGTAATTTCTGCGGGTTAAACGGCATTTTCCGCTTGCGGCGGACAGCGGGTTTCGCCATATTTTCGCCATGGAGCCGGCGCTGGAACCCGTGCAGCAACGGTCACCGTCGCCACGGCGGAATGCGGATTTCCGGCATCCCGCGCGGCATTTCGATTGGTTGCTGGAGTCGCTGTCGACGACAGGTGGGAACCCGGCCGTGTGCCGGGCTGTCGAGCCGCAGCTTCCCCTCGATGACGCCGGCCTGGAGAGAATCATTCTTCAGAAAACGCGCCGGACCTCGCGGCTTCGTTTCCTGCGCGGACGTCTTGCGGCATCGATGCGATCCAAGCGCAGCTGGTGCGTTCTCGGTTACTCGCGCATCGGCGACTACAGCCGCGAGCGCCTCGGCATCGCCGGCCGTACCCTCGAGGACGATGCGCGTGTTGCCGGCGCGCTCGAGCATCTTCCCCATCTTGCAACGGCGTTTGTCGAGTCGCGTCTTTCGTGGACAAAGGTTCGTCTGGTGTCGGCCGTTGCGAGCGCGACAAACGAGCTCGGCTGGATCGGGATTGCGCAGCACTGCGATACGAGAACCCTCGCCGCGCGCGTAAGGGATCACGCCAATGCCGTGCGAAACCCGCAAGCGGCATTGCAATCAGCCGATCTTCCTTGTGTCGACCCGACCGGCGATCCCGAAGATTGCCCGGTCCGTTTCTCGGTACGTATTTCCCGCGACGGGCGGCGGCTGTGGCGTGCGACGTGCGAGATGGCCGAGCGCAGCGCGGGCTCGTCGCTTACGCGCGCGCAGGTTCTCGAGCTCGTCGTAGCGGAAGCGGCAAGTGGAGCGCCGCTTTGTGGCGAAGTGCAGCCGGATGCGTGCGGCATGCGGCCTCCCAGGCAGCCCGCTGCTGAGGCCTCGGCAGGCGACCAGTCATCGCAACCCGACGACGGCGGATTCGAGGCGCAGGATCTCGATCCCGCGGAGATTGCCGCATTCGACTGCGACGCTGCCACCGATCCGTTCACCCTCGACGCACGGCTGCGCGGCATCGAGCGTGCGATCCAGCGCATCGACTGCGAGCTCGGCGGGCTGCTCGTTCTTGCGCTCGAGCGCCGCATTCATCGCGCGTTCGGCTTCACGAGGTTCGCCGACTACGTCGAAGACCGGCTCGACTTCTGTGCCCGCAAGGCGTGGCTGCTGATTGCCATCGAGCGTCAAGCTGCGAGCCATTCCGGCGAGCTGGCTTCGGCGTATCGGGAAGGCCGGCTGTCCTATCTTGCGGTGAGCGCACTGCTTCCCGTGACGGGGTCGCGCCACGACGCAGCCTGGATCGCGCGTGCGCAGGCGGTGACGCTTCGCCGGCTCGAGGACGAGGTCGAGTGGGCTCTCGACCAGCGTGATGCATCGTCCGGCAGCGAGTCGTTCGAAGCCCCTGCCCCGCCGCCGCTCGACCACGACGTTCGCGCCGAACGACTGTCGGTGCTCGAGCGCGAGCGAGTGCAAATGCGTGCGCACGGCGAAGCGGATTCGACCGCGCGTTCGGTCGAGCTCACGCTGCGGGTTCCATCCGAAGTCGCCTCTCTTGCCGAGCAAACGATGCTCGCGCTGCGCCGCGGCGGCGAATCCCGCGGCTCGGCATTCGAGCGGATGGTCGCGCAGGCACTTCTCGAATGGATGTCGGCGCCGAAACACCGCGATCCGGTGTTCGAGCGCGACGGCTGGCGCTGCGCAGTGCCCGGTTGCCGCTCGCGTCGCAATCTTCACGATCACCATGTGCTGTTTCGTTCGCTCGGCGGCGGGAATGCGCAGGGCAACCGCATTACGGTCTGCGCGTCACACCATCTGCATGGCCTGCATGCGGGCCGTATTCGTGCGCGCGGCCGCGCACCGCTCGGGATCGTCTGGGATATGCCGCTCGGAAAGCTGTTCGGAGATCGCTACCTGTGATCGCGTACGCGGCTCTGTGGTGCAAGAGCAACGGGTCGTTCCTGCGCGGCGCGAGTCATCCGGAAGAGCTCGTCGACCGCGCTGCCGAGCTCGGGCTTTCGGCGCTCGCAGTTACGGACGTCGACGGAATGTACGGCATCGTCCGCGCTCACGAGCGTGCCCGCGAGCTCGGCGTCCACCTCATCGTCGGCTCCGAGATCACGATCGAGGACGGCACGCGCATCGTGCTCCTTGCCGAGGATCGCGAAGGCCATCGGAGCATCTGTCGATTGATCACGAAGGGGCGGCTTCGTTGTGAGAAAGGCGATTCGTGGGTCACCTGGCGCGAAATCTGCGAGCATGCCAGCGGCGTTCTCGCACTGTGGGGCGGCGAGCGCAGCCTGCTCGCAAGCCGCATCGAGCCGCATCTTGTCGCCAAAGACCTGCGCGATGCTTTTGGAGACAGGCTCTACGCCATGGTCGCCCGCCATCGCCGTGCGGAAGAGCCGCACCAGGAAGCACGCCTGCGCGAGCGCGCTTCGCGATACGGCATCGCGACCGTGGCGGCCAAAGAAGTTCTCTATCACGTGCGTTCGCGGCGTCCGCTTCACGACGTCCTCACGTGCATCCGCGAAGACGTCACGCTCGCCAACGCCGGCCGGCGCATCCAGCCGAATGCCGAGCATGCGCTCGAGACATCGTACGCGATGGCCGGCCTGTTCGCCGACGACATGGCCTCGCTCGAGCGCACTCGCGAAGTCGCCGCACGTTGCCAGTTCTCGCTCGACCAGATCCGCTATCGCTATCCGACCGAAGGCGCGATCGAGAGGCTGGAGTGCGCCGTGCTTCAGGGCGCTCGGGAACGATATGGCGACGTGCCCCGCGACGTTGCCGAGCAGCTCGAAAAAGAGCTGGCTCTCATTCGCGAGCTCGACTACGGCGGTTACTTCCTGACGATGCACGAGATCGTCGAGTTCTGCCGCAGCCGCGGAATTCTCTGCCAGGGCCGCGGGTCGGCGGCCAATTCGGCGGTCTGCTATTGCCTCGGCATCACCGCGATCGATCCGGTACGGATGGGTTTTCTGTTCGAGCGCTTCCTGTCGCGCGAGCGCGCCGAGCCGCCCGACATCGACCTCGACATCATGCACGAGCGTCGCGAAGAGGTGATCCAGCACGTCTACGAGAAATACGGCCGCAGTCATGCCGCGATGGTCGCCAATGTCGTCCGCTACCGGCCGCGGTCCGCGGTAAGAGACGTAGGGAAAGCTCTGGGGATTCCCGGCACTGCGCTGGACCGCCTTGCGCGGCTTCTGTCGCATTACGGCGACATCGCCGTCGAGACGATGTCGGCGGCAGGGCTCGACCCCGGCATCGGCGCCGGCGCGCACCTGTTCTCGCTCGCGAACGAAATTCTCGATTTCCCGCGGCATCTGTCGATCCATCCCGGCGGCTTCCTGCTCGGTCACGAACCGGTCAGCGACATCGTTCCGATCGAGAACGCGACGATGGAAGGCCGCACGGTCATCCAGTGGGACAAGGACGACATCGAGACGCTCGGCCTTTTCAAGGTCGACCTGCTCGGGCTCGGTGCGCTGACGATGCTCGATCTTGCGCTGAAAGAGCTGCGGCGGTGCCGGGGGATCGAGCTGTCGATGGCCACGATTCCAGCAGAAGACAGCGAGAGTTATGAATTGATGTCTCGCGGCGACACGGTCGGCGTCTTCCAGATCGAAAGCCGCGCGCAGATGGCAATGCTGCCGCGTCTCCAGCCACGCACGTTCTACGATCTCGTCATCCAGATCAGCATCGTGCGGCCCGGGCCGATTACCGGCGGCATGGTCCATCCGTATCTGCGCCGCCGCGCCGGCGAAGAGCCGATCGAGTATCCGCACGAATGCCTGCGCCCGGTGCTCGCACGAACGCTCGGCGTGCCGCTGTTCCAGGAACAGGTGATGCGCCTGGCGATGGTCGCGGCCGACTACACGCCGGGCGAAGCCGATCAGCTTCGAAGGGACATGGCCGCATGGCGCCGTACCGGCCGCATCGAAAAGCACCGCGAGCGCCTCATCGCACGCATGACGGCCAAGGGGATCCGCCACGAATTTGCCGAACGGGTCTTCGAACAGATCCGCGGCTTCGGCGAATACGGTTTTCCGGAAAGCCATGCGGCCAGCTTCGCGCTGATCGCGTACGCGACGGCGTGGCTGCGCTGCCACTACCCGGTCGAATTCACGTGCGGCCTGCTCAATGCACAGCCGATGGGATTCTATTCGGTCTCGACCATCGTCGGCGATGCGGCCCGCCACGGCGTCGAAATCTTTCCGATCGACGTCCAGACAAGCGCAATCGACTGCACGATGGAGCTCACGGCGAAAGACTTCGGCGTGCGCATGGGGCTTCGCTTCGTCAAAGGGCTTGCCAGAACTGACGCGGAATCGATCGTGCGAAACCAGCCGTACGAATCCATGGACGATTTCGTCCGTTCGAGCGGCGTCGGGCGGCCTGCTCTCGAAGCTCTCGCCGAAGCCGGCGCGCTCGAAAACCTCGAGAGCGACCGGCGTCGCGCCCTCTGGCAGGCGAATACGCCCACGCCGCTTCTGCTCGAAGACCGTACGCCGGTACCCGCTTTCGATGCGCTGACCGACTTCGAAACGATCGCGTGGGACCACCTGCGCACGGCGCACAGCGTACGTGGTTATCCGCTCGGCCCGCTTCGTGAAGAGCTGCGGAGCCGAGGACTTCCCACCGCAGCCGAGCTCGTGCGCATCGGCGACGGCCGGCAGGTCGATTTCGCCGGCATCGTGATCTGTCGCCAGCGGCCAAGCACAGCCAAGGGTGTGGTCTTTATGACGCTCGAAGACGAAACGGGGTTCGTCAACGTGATCCTCTGGCAAAGCGTGCTCGACGAGTACCCCATTCTCGCCAGGACGGCCTCATTCCTCGGCGTCAGCGGCAAGCTCCAGGCCGAGGGCCGCGTCGTGCACGTCGTGGCCAGCCGCTTGTGGGTGCCGAAACTTGCGCAAAAACCAGCACAAGCGACGAGCCGCGACTTTCACTGACTCGGTTGCTCGCGTATCTATCGTCCATGCCGACGAACGTACCGAGTCCACGCGAGATCAGCATGCTTCTCCGGCAATCGCTTCTGTTCCGGGGCCTTCAGGACGCCGAAGTCGCGCCACTCGTCGAAGCCGTAAAAATCCAGAAAGCCAAGGCCGATTCGATCATTCTGCGTCGCGGAGATCCCGGCGACACGATGCTGATCGTCGTTTCAGGCCGTGTGAAGATTATCGCCACGTCGATGCGCGACACCGAGCTCCTGCTGACCATCGTCGAGCGGGGCCAGATTTTCGGCGAGCTTTCGGTTCTCGACGGCCGCGAGCGATCGGCCGACGCAGTGGCACTGACAAATGTTACGCTCCTGTGCCTCGACCGGAAGTCGGTACTCGACTTTCTGACCGTCCGCACCGACGTGCTGTTCCGCGTGCTGTCGGTCGTCTGTGCAAAGCTGCGGGCCACGACCGATATGGCCGAGCGCTCGGCGTTCCTTTCCCCGCCCGCCCGGCTTTTCCGTTGTCTGCTCGATTTCGCCAAGGTGAACGGCGAAACCAGCGGCGAAGGTCTGCGGGTACTGCACCGCCTGCCCCAGCGCGAGCTTGCCTCCAGCATCACGTCGTCGCGGGAAACCGTGAACAAGATTCTCCAGCACTGGAAAAAGCTCGATCTGGTCGAAACCGGCAGCGGCTACGTCTGGATCAAGAACGTCGCCCAGCTGGCTTCGGAAGTCGGCCTCGCCGGATACGCCGACAGCCTCGGCAACCCGTAACGACTAGGCGGCATGCCGCTGCCGATAGCGCTCGAGGAACCTGGCGAGGCGTCCGATCGCTTCGGTCAGGTCCTCAGGGTTCGGCAGGAAAACGATCCGCAGGTGATCGGGATGCGGCCAGTTGAAGCCGGTCCCCTGCACGACGAGGACCTTCTCTTCTTTGAGAAACTCGAGCACGAACTCTTCGTCGTCGGCGATCGGATAAATCGTCGGATCGAGCCGCGGGAACAGGTACATCGCGGCCTGCGGCTTGACGCACGAAACTCCCGGAATCGCCGTCAGCAGCTCCCATGCAAGATCGCGCTGGCGCGTGAGCCGGCCCGCGGGAGCGACGAGGTCGTCGATGCTCTGGTGGCCTCCGAGCGCCGTCTGGATCGCGTGCTGCCCCGGCACATTCGCGCATAGACGCATCGACGCCAGCATGTCGAGCCCTTCGATGTAATCCTTCGCGTGCGACTTCTCTCCGGTCACGATGCACCAGCCCGAGCGATAGCCGCACGCCCGCCAATTCTTCGACAGCCCGCCGAATGTAAGGCACAGCACGTCGCCAGACAGTGTCGAGATCGCGGTGTGCTTCCTGCCGTCAAACAGGACCTTGTCGTAGATCTCGTCCGCGTAAATGATCAGGTCGTTGTCGCGCGCGATCTTCACGATTCCGCGCAGCACGTCGTCCGGATACAGCACGCCGGTCGGATTGTTCGGATTGATCACGACGATCGCGCGCGTCGAAGGCGTGATCTTCGACCGGATGTCGTCGAGATCCGGGATCCAGCCCTTGTCTTCGTCGCACAGATAGTGACGCGCGACGCCGCCCGACAGGCTCACGGCCGCGGTCCACAGCGGATAGTCCGGCGCGGGAATCAGCACTTCGTCGCCGTTGTTGAGCAGCGCGTTCATCGTCATCACGATCAGCTCGGAGACGCCGTTGCCGATGTAGATGTCTTCCATCGTCACGCCGCGCACGCCCTTGAGCTGCGTGTAGTGCATGATGGCCTTGCGCGCCGAGAACAGTCCCTTCGAGTCGCAGTATCCGGACGCGTCGCGCAGGTTGTGAATGACGTCCTGGACGATCTCTTCCGGTGCGACCAGGCCGAACGCGGCCGGATTGCCGATGTTCAGCTTGATGATGTTCTGCCCGTCCTCTTCCATCTGCTTGGCGCGCGCGAGCACGGGACCGCGAATGTCGTAACAGACACCGGCAAGCTTCGCGGACTTCAGAATCGGTTGCATCGCAGTTCGCTCATGGGAAAGGACACTGGCTCGGGCATTTCGGACATTTGGATCATGGGAAAAGACTTCCTTTGCAGCCGCCGTAGCTGCAGCCGCCGTAGCTGCGGACGCGGTAGCAGCAGCCGCCGCAGTAGCTTCGGACGCCGGCGCTGGCCCGCTACCCTTCGCCGCCACGCCGGCCGCGCCCTCGGCGCCGATGGTGCCCGCAAGCCGTTCCAGCGCGCTTGCCGGGACGCGCAGCGTCCGCCGGCCGACTCGTACCGTCGGCAGCTCGCCGCGATCGGAAAGCCGGTAGATCGATTTCAGGTGCAGTCCGGTCCGGGCCGCCACCTGCTTCATCGTCAGCAGCGTTTCGCCGTCCCCGGTCCGTTCGTCCTGCGCTTTCGTGGCCACGAAGATGGGATAGCCGTTTCCGGCCCGAGAAGAAAGTAGAAAAATGATGAAAGTTCGTGAAACGGACCGGCCCAACCGCCCGGCTGGCACGCAAAAAGGAGACAGATGATGAAAATCGAAGGGAAAGCGGCGATCGTAACCGGCGGAGGCACCGGCGTCGGCCGCGCAACAGCCCTCGAGCTGGCCCGCTCCGGGTGCTCGGTCCTCGTCAACTACTCGAAGTCAAAGGACGACGCAGAGCAGACGGCCGCCGACGCCTGCGCCCTCGGCGCCAAGGCGATTGCCGTCCAGGCCGACGTCGCCGACGACGACGGTTGCCGGCGCCTCGCCGACACCGCCGTCCGCGAGTTCGGCCGGCTCGACATCCTCATCGCTAATGCCGGCACGACCGAGTTCATCCCGCACCACGAGCTCGACCTGCTGACCCCGGAGATCTGGCAGCGCATCTTCGGTGTGAACCTGATCGGGCCGTTCCAGTGCGCGCGCGCGGTGCGTGCGGCGATGGAAACGTCGGGCGGAGGCGCGATCGTCATGACGTCGAGCATCGCGGGCACCAACGGCATCGGCTCGTCGATCCCGTACTGTGCATCCAAGGCCGCGCTGAACAACCTGACGCTCACGCTCGCTCGCGCGCTCGCGCCGAACATCCGCGTCAACGCCGTTGCACCGGGCTTCATCCGCGGCCGCTGGCTGAAGGCCGGTTACGGCGACAACTACGAGATGCTCGAGCAACTCGCGTCGGCACGCTCGGTCCTGAAGAAAGTCTGCGAGCCCGAAGACGTCACCGATGTGATCCTCGGATTCCTCAAGGCCGACCTCGTCACCGGCCAGGTTGCGATCGTCGACGGCGGGCTCACGATCGCGCAGTAGAACAAGGGTGGCGTGTCGGGAGAACGTTCGCGTCAGTAGTCCCAGTGCCAGGTCACGCCCGCCTCGCCCTGCGCGTCCTGGCTGACGTCGCTTTCGATCGTGATGTGCTTCCACACCCGCCATTCGAGGCTGAGCTTGCTCGCGTCGGGCGTCAGGCCCTGCTGCACGCGCAGGTAGACGTTGTCGGTCAGATAGCGACCCGCCATCAGCGCCGTCTCGCCGGTGTTGCCCGATCCGATGTCGAGGCGGTCGAACCCGAGCGTACGCCCGATGTTCGACAGCACGCCCGACCCGCCGGCAAGCGGGCTTCCGGTCAGCTCGGCGATCGAGCGCGCGAGCGCGACGCTCTGTAGCGGTGTCAGCGTCGCGGCGCTCTGCCCGAACAGCAGTCGCGAGAGCACTTCGTCGCGAGGAAGCGACGGTTCCGAGCGCAGCTCGATGGTCGGATGCGTCGCCGGTCCGCTGACTTCGGCAATCGCCGTGATGTCGTTCGCCTCCGCGCGCGCGGTCATCTGCAGCCACGGCACGTTTCCGCGCTCGCCGTCGAAGTGCAGCGTCGCCGACGTCACGTCGAAGCGTTTGCCGAGAAGGCTGAGCTGCCCACGCACCGACGTCACGTTGCCCTGCGCGCGCGGGTCCACGCTGGTGCCGCGAATATGCACGTCGCTCGACCACTCGGACTCGAGGCCGCGGCCGGTCACGTAAATGCGGTTGTCGCCGGTCACTTCGATGTCGAGATCGAGCGCAACCCGCTTCGGAAGTGGAAGCTGCCGGATGGCGTCGCCGGCCGTCGTGTCGACTTCGATGACATCGAGCTCGGGCACGTCGGCGACCAGGTGCTGCGGAATCTCGACTCGCGCATCCACGATCCTGACCTTGCCGGTGATCGACCCTTCGACCGAAGCGTTCAGTTCCGCCGGGCGCGAAGCCTTCACAGTCAAGGTTGCGTCCGCCTTGGTCGTCAGCAGGTCGAGCCGCGACAGGATTGCGCCGGTGGCTTCGATGTTCATCGTCGAGTCGAATTTCGGAAAGCCCTCGAAGCGGATTCCGCCGGTCGCGTGGACCTTGCCCTTCTCGCCGTCGGTCGCATCGAGCTGCCGGAGCTGGATGGACGTGCCCGCGCCTTCGAGCTCGGCATGCATGTCGCGAAGCACGAGACCCGACGTGGCATTTTCCCAGACGGCGCCGTCGAGCACCGCGCGGCCGGTCACGCGCGGCGCGGCGACCGAGCCGGAAAGTCGAAGATCGGCATCCACGCGCCCGCTCACGGTGTCTTCTCCGATCGGAAGCAGGGCGGCGACTTCGGCAATGCTCCCCTTCCACTCGAGATCAACGACGACCGGCGCTGCCGACGACGTCGAGACCAGCGGCGCATCGACGGACAGACGAAGCCGGGTCTCGGTAAGTCCGGCCACCGACGCCGATCCAGCAATGCGCCCGTCGCCGAGGCGAAGCGCCGCTTCGAGATCGACCGGCTCGACGCCTTCCGCCTCGAGCCCGGTGCTGGCCACATCGTGCCCATGAAGCGAAATCTCTCCTCTGGAGAGTACGACCGACGGGCCCTCGAGCTGGACCTTGCCGTCGACGGTGCCTGCAAGGTCCAGGTCCGGAATGAACGCCGACACGAGCGACAGCGGAAGCTTCGCAATCTCGGCGTCGACGCGTGTCGTACCCGAAGCACGCGCGAGGCGTCCACGCACATGACCGTCTTTTTCCAGAACGACCACGAGGGGGTCGATCGACCACGCATCGCCGCCGCGTTCGATGCGGATGCGTGCAGGCTGCTCGAGCTTCAGTGCATGGTCGTCCACGCTTGCATCGGTACGAGTCAGCGTTGCGTCGATTGCGGAACCGGCGGTGAGCGATGCACCGCCCGCAATCGTTGCGGCCGCCGACAGCTTCACTTTTTCGCCGTTGCGAACGTCGGCGGTCGTCTCGACATTCCATTCGCGTCCGTTGCCGACGGCAGTCACGAGCCCGTCGACGAGGTTCCTGGTCCCATAGCGCGTACGCGACAGATGAACCCTCGCCGTACCGCGTGGCGTCGCACTGATTTCGACACCGTCAGCGGTCGCATCGAGTACGTCGACGAACACTTCGGTGCCGCCGGCGAGGAACGAGCCGTTTTTCACCGACGCGCGGCCGCTCACCTGCTGGACTGCAGTGGCCGGCGAAGAGCCCGTCGCGGCGAGTGTCGCGTCGAGGTCGATCGCACCGCCGATTGCCGTGCCGGTCATCGGACGCCACAGCGAAAGATCCTGACTGCTCAGCACGACCGTCCCCGATGCCGCTCTCCGGGCGAGATCGATGTCGAGCTCGGCACTTCCGGTCGTTCGCGGCCCGCGCAGCGCGACGTTTCGAAGAAGCAGCCGGTTGTCCGACGGCATCGACACGTTCGCGTCAAGCGCGGCGTCGAGCTGCCCGTAGCGGCCCTTCGAACGCACCGTTGCCGACCACGTGTCCGGCAGTCCGTCGGCATTCACGTCCGCCGAGAGCGAATCGAAATGAATTCCTTCGTACGAGACGCGGCTGCCGGTGACGCTGGCGACCACGCCGAAGCGGTCGCGCGTGCCGCGTGCGGTCGCCGTCGCTTCGAGACGTCCCGCAATCGCCGCGCGCGCGGGATCGGACAGCCGCGAAAGGTTCTCCATCGTCACGTGCGCATCCGCCGACAGCGTCTTTCCATCGGTCGCGACGTCGCCTTTCGCGGTGGCCGAGATGCCGATCGAGTGCAGCTCGACCTCGCCGTGCGCAGCGCCGTCGCCGACGCTCGTCAGGTCGAGGCGAAGCGACGTCGCTCCGCCGATCAGCGCGTTCCATCCGCTTTCGCCGACGGTCACGTCCGACGCGCTCGCAGAGGCGTGGACACGCGTCTCCTCCCATCCGGACTTCATCTCCGCATCGATCTGCGCGGTGGCGCTGCCCGAGATGCTCGTGCGGTACAGGTCCGAGAGCGATCGAAGCGTCGAAGCATCCGCTCGAAGCGACGTCGTCATTCCGCTCCAGTCTTCGGTGATCGCGAATGGGCCTTCGATGCTCAGCTCGTTGCCGTCGACGACCAGGCGCGGGGTCGTGATCGTGCCGCGATCGATGTCGATCTTTCCCGCTGCAGCAAGATGCGCATCGCTTCCGAGCAATGGCATCACCGCATCGTTCAGCTCGAGCCGCTTCGCGTCGACGCTGAGCTCGAATCCCGGCACTCCGTCGCCCTGCGGATCCTTCGCGCGGAAGATCGCATGGACATTCTCGCTCGCCGCATCGAGCTTCCTCGCATCGGCGATGTCGAGCGTCGCTTCCAGACTGCCGCCGTCGGTCAGCACGCCATGTCCGTCGAGGCTCGCAGAAGAAAGATCGAAGAGCGTCAGATGCACCGGCTCGCCTTCGCGCTCGTGCACCAGCCGACCGCCGACGCGGAATTCCTTCGTCGCAAGGTCGAGCCGCCCATCGGCGACAAGATTCCGGCGGTCGGCCGAGAGCAGCGCCTGCTCGATGCGCAGCTCGACGTCTGGAGCCCACGCGCCCTTGGCGTGAAGCGTCATCGGTGCGCCGTCGCCGACGAGGTACTTCTTTCGCTGGGCGGGCACCGGATCGAACGTGCCGTCGACGACGAACGGTCCTTCGGCGTTGAACGCAAGGCTCGTCCCGGCGCGCAGCACGCCGATGTTCGACGCGGTCACATCCGCCTTGGCGTGCCAGTCGCGCATCGGGCCGGAGCCTTCGACCGAGAGCGTGACCGAGCCCGAATCCTTGAGCCGCGCGAGCGCTGCCAGCGCGCCGCCCGGACCTTCTTCGGCGTGGATCGTGCCGGCGATCTCGAGCGGCGAGCCGTGCGTCGAAAGATCGACGCGCGCGCTTCCGGTGCGGTTGTCGACGTGCGCAATGTCGAGCTTTACGCTCCCGTGGTCCCACTCTCCGAGGACTCCGCCGCCCTCGACGCGAAAGTCGGCCTGCGAGCCTCCGAGAATGCTGCCCGACAGCTCGAAGTCGTCGACGAGAAGATGTCCGATGATGAGGCGGATGAACCGGTCCCAGCGAAACGGCGTGTCGATCTCGTTCGGGCCGTCGCGCGGGAGCCGCGTCCACTGGACGCGGCCGGCATGGATATCCTCTACGCGGATGCGCCACTTCACGAGATCGAACGCGTGGAACAGGTCGAACGGATGCCACGTCGCTTCGGCGTTCTCGACGGTCAGCCACACGCCGTAGGCATCGCCGACTTCGACCTTCCTTGCGAGAACGTGCTCCGGCAGATCGCCGCTGACGCCTTCGGCGCGGACGAAGAACACGCCTTCCTTCTGCGCGAGGCGATCGATGATCTGCTCGAGGTAGCTCTCGAGGAGCCCTTCGCGCAGCGCGCCGTAGAAAAGTACGACGACGAGAGCCGCCAATGCGGCGACACCGAGAACAAGACGCAGCACGAACCTCAGCGCGCGCATCAGAACGCCTGCCCGAGGCTGATGTAGAGCTGGAAGATGCTGTCGCTCGGCCGCGGATTGACCGGAAATCCGAAATCGAGACGGATCGGCCCGGCCACGGTGAAATAGCGGAAGCCGAGCCCGGCGGCCCACTGGATGTCATCCTGGAAATCCGGATAGCTCGGCTCGTAGATGCCGGCTCCTTCGAAGAACGGAACGATGCCGATCGTCTTGGTGACCTTCCAGCGCAGCTCGGTTCCGACCTGCAGCAGGGATCGTCCTCCGAGCGGACGGTACTTGTGCTTGTCGCTGCCGCCTCCGTCGACCCGGCAGTGCCCCTCGGCATCGAAGTTATTGATGTCGCACAGGGGGCCGACGTACTGGAACTGATAGCCGCGCACCGAGTCGCCGCCGCCCGCATAGAGCCGCTTGTCGGCCGGCGTATCGTTGCGCTCCGGTCCGATCACCGAACCGAGTGACACCCTGCTCGCCCACACGTACCTGTGCTTCTCGTCGATCGGGATGTAGATGCTCTCCGTCACGCGCAGCGCAAGCATCAGCACCTTGTCGCCGAGCACGCTGAAGTACGGCGACATGCTGGCGAGCGTGCGATGGCCGCGGCTCGGATCCAGAAGGTTGTCGCTGCCGTCGTAGCGAAGCCCGAGCGGGATGCCGAGCAGCGTGAACTGCTTGGTCTCGGCGTGCCCCTTCTCGTTGCGGTCTGCCTGGCTCTGCACGTCCGACTGCTCGACCAGCAGGCCGGCGGTGCCGACGAAATGCTTGCGGACCGCGCGCTCGAGACCGACCGATGCGCTCAGCGCATAGCGGTCATACGCCGGCGGCTTGTCCGCATCGGCCTTGGCTTCGAGCAGAAGACTCTGTCCGACGCGGTACCAGTCGGGCTTGCGGTAGGAGATTCCGCCGGTCGCGATCTGTTCGCTGTACTCCGCCTCGGTGCGCAGCTTTTCCGCGCCGCCGCGCACGTTGCGGTCTTCCCAGAACACGCGTCCGCCGGGGCCGTCGGCCGAAGAGTACTTCAGGCCGGCGCCGATCGTGTGCATCTTCCCTTCGGCGACGAGGATGTGAATCGGCGCCTCTCCGTCCGGCCCGACGTCACCGCGCTTTCCCCACGTCAGCGTAATCGCCGAGAACACTCCGGTCGAAAACAGGTCCTTTCTGGTTTCCTCGATCCTCGAAGGCGAGAACGGATCGCCGCGCGCGAACTTGAGCCGGCGCCGGACGAGATCCTCCTTGACGGTCTTCAATCCTTCGACGGTGACCTCGCCGAACTTCGCGTGCGGCCCCGCGTCCACGCGCAGGTGGATCTCCATCGTGCGCGCGAGGCGATCGATGCGCACTTCACGCAGCGGGAGCTCGGCGAATGGATAGCCGTCGGTCGCAAGCGCAACGATCAGGCGCGACTCGGCCGCGAGCACAGTCTCGGCAAGTGCCGGCTCTCCGACGGCAAGCCCGAGCGAGCTGCCCGCGTCGGGGGCGGAAAGACTGGCGGCGTCCGAAGGGATGCCCTCGATGTCGACGCGCGAGATCTTGTAGCGCTCGCCGCGCGTGACGCGCATCTCGACGATCGCCGGCTTCTTGCTCGAATCGATGTGCCAGAGGACGGTTCCGTCATAGAAGCCGCGCGAGCGCAGCACGCGAAGATAAATGTCGCGGTCGGCCTGCGTGCGCCGCCTGAGGCCCTGCAGCGTGCCGGGCGGTTCGTACTTCTTCGAGAACAGCACGGAGGACGCCTTCAGCCGCTCCTCGAGCTCGCCGCCGACGCCGACGATCCTGACGTCGTACGCGTAACCGGGACCGTACGTGAGACCGAACGGCGCGAGCGTCTTCGAGACCGTGCTGCATCCACCCACGCCGAGCGCCAGAGGGACGACCAGCAGCGGAAGCACCCGCAGCATCCCGAGCGCAACGCGACCGGGCGTTCGCAAACGCGATGCGTAGCCAGGCGTTGACAACAGCGAGGCGTAGCCGAGCGTCGAAATGTCCGCTTTCCTCGTCCCGATTCAGGCGCGGCCGACCAGCTCATGCATGCGCGCGGTGACACCCTTGTAGTCCATCTTGCCCGACGGCGAGCGACCCAGACTGTCGACGGCAAACACGCGCCGCGGAACCTTGTACGCGGCGAGATGCTCGCGCACGTGATCGCGAAGCTCGGCCTCGCCGGCGGACCCGCCGGGCCTCAGCACGACGAGCGAATGGATCGCCTGGCCCCAGTGCGGATCGGAAAGCCCGACGGTCGCCGCGTCCTCGACGTCGGGATGGCGCTTGAGCACCTCTTCGACCTCCTCGGGAAACACCTTTTCGCCGCCGGTATTGATGCACGCCGATCCGCGGCCGAGAAGCCTCAGCGTTCCGTCGGTCTCCACCGTCGCAAAGTCGCCGGGCATCGAGTAGCGAACGCCGCCGATCGTGCGGAACGTCTTCGCGGTCTTCTCGGGATCCTTGTAGTAGCCGACCGGAATCGGACCGCTGCGCGCAACCAGCCCGCGCTCACCGCTTCCCGGCGCAACCTCGCGTCCGTCCTCGGTGATCACCTTGACGCGGTCGCCGACTTTGAACGACGCAGTCTCGACTTCGATGCCCACGCCCATCACCGATGCACCGAGCCCGGTGGCCTCGGAGGACCCGAGCGAATCGAACAGCAGCATCTGCGGATGATGCGCGAGCAGCGCCTTCTTGAGCTCGATCGACCACATCACGCCGGACGAAATGATCAGCCGCAGGCTCGACAGATCGTACGCCTTTTCGTCGAGCGCCTGCACCATCGGACGCGCGAACACGTCGCCGACGATCGCGATCGCACTGACCTCGTGACGCTCGACCGCCGACCACAGCGCGTGTGCGCGAAACGTGCGCGAGTCGACGGTCACGACGCTGCCGCCGTTCATCAGCGCATTGATTGCCGTGAACAGGCCGGTGCCGTGCATGACCGGACACGCGGGAAGCAGACGCTGCTTGTTGGTTCCCGCGATGACGTTGGCGACGTGCTCGGCAAGCGTCGCGGGACGCCCGGCCGCGCTCAGCGGATCGGCTCCGCCTCCGAGCGTGCGGAACACGTCCTCCTGCCGCCACATCACGCCTTTCGGCATGCCGGTGGTCCCGCCGGTATAGAGCAGCAACAGGTCGTCCGGGCTGCGTTCGATCTCGAGAGGATCGGACGGCCCCGCCACCAGCGCGTCGTAATCGAGCGCTCCTTCGCAGGCAGCTCCTCCATCTTCGAGACGGACCAGCATGCGAAGCGCCGGCAGGCGTGCTGCAAGCCGCGCGGCGTTTTCGGCGAAGATTCCTTCGAACACGAGCACCACCGCGTCGCTGTTGTCGAGAAGGTACAGCAGCTCTTCGTCGCGGTACCGGTAGTTCACGTTGACCGGCACCAGCCTTGCCTTGAAGCATGCGGCGACGGCCTCGAGCCACTCGGGCCGGTTGTAAGCGTAGATGGCGACCTTGTCGCCGGGCTTCGCGCCACCGTCGACGAAAGCCCGGGCAAGCGCGTTGGTGCGCCGGTCGACTTCTCTCCATGAAAGGATCCGCGCGCTGCCGTCGGCCGACGAGTGCACGAGCGCCGGCTCTTCGCCGAGGACCGGTCCGATCGCACTGAGAATGTCGCCGATGTTCCAGCTGCTCATGATCGCCCCTTCCTCGTCGCTCTGGTCTGACGGCTTTTGCAGCGGTTGCCGTCCCCCCGCCTTGGGAGGCGATCCCGTCAGGACAGGACCCGCAATCGTGCGAAATCTTTCCTCTTCTCCGAGACCGGACGGGTTCGTAGCACGCGTGCCGCGCGTCAAAAAGTCGCCGCCCCGGCGCCGCGGCGATCGACGAACAGCCGCAAGCCGTTTCCTGGGTTGCTGCGCCCGCTCCCTTGTAGCAACTAGGGTGGCAACTTGCTTGGGCCTGGCGCGGGACGGGCCAAGGGGACTCTCTTCTGATGACGGCTACCACGAGCCTCGAGTACATCGGGCACAGCGGGCTGGCGGTTCGCCATGCCGGCAAACTGCTGCTCTGCGACCCATGGATGTCGCGGAGGGGCACCTACAACGCGAGCTGGTTCCAGTACCCGCAGTACGAGGGCGATCTTGCCGCGCTCGCGGCGCCGGACGCGGTCTACATCTCGCATGAGCACCCGGACCACTACGATCCGGAGTTCATCGCGGGCATCGACCGCAGCGTCCCCATCCTGACCGGACGTGCGCACAAGAAGCGCCTGGTCTCACGTCTTCGCCGGCTCGGATTCCAGACCATCGTCGAGCTCGACAACTTCGAGGCGTTCGAGCTTGCTCCGGGATTCACGATCAAAATTTCGACGCCGACGTTCCACTGCCCGCCGCACTGGTTCGATTCGTGCGCGCTGCTCGAGCTCGCAGGCCACAAGATCCTCAACCTGAACGACTGCAACCTCGCGCTGCCGGTCGCCGACATCCGCGCCGAAGGCATCGACGTGCTGCTCGCGCAGGCGACTCCGGCGATCTGGTATCCGCTCGTGTACACGACCTACGACGACGAGCGGAAGAAAGTGCTCGCGGGGCAGCGTCGCGAGTCGGCGATCAGCTCGTTCGTCTCGTCCGCCAAGGCGATCCAGCCGCGACTTGCCATTCCGTTCGCCGGACCGCCGTGCTTCTTCGATCCTGAGCTCGCCGGGTACTTCTTCGGCCCCGACAGCATGTTTCCGACGCCGCCGGTCGCAGCCGAGCGTCTGGCAAAGGAAACCGAGATCCCGGGCATGATCCTGAAGCCCGGCGACAGGCTCATCATCGGCGAACGCGGCGCAGCGGACGAGTTCCGCCTCGAAGCCTGCACGGCGTACGCCGGCTTCGATTACGAGCGCGACCGCGCGTCGTATTACGACACCCATCGCGCCCGCAACGAAGAGATCGTCCGCGATGTCCTCGCCGCGATCCCGCCGGCGGGCCCCGGCCTGTTCGAGCGCTTCCGCCGGCACTTCCTTCCGTTCCTCAAGGGCCATCCGTATTTCGTCGAGCACATCGGCATCCGCGTGCTGTTTCGCGTCAGCGGCGATCACGGCGGCGACTGGGTCGTCGATTTCCGCCGCGAGCCGAAGCCGGAGCTGGTCTACGCGCTCGACGGCGAGCCGTGCCAGTACGAGTTCGACATGACGTCGCAGCTGCTCGACCAGATCATGCGCGACGAGCTGTCGTGGGAAGACGCGTTCCTGTCGCTGCGTTTTCGCGCGCATCGCGATCCCGACCGCTACAACCAGCACCTGTTCACGCTGTTCAAGATGTCGGACTCGCGCGCGCTCAACGCGATCCAGAAGGTGGAGACCGCCGACCGCGCGCACGATACGTTCGTGCTCGAGCACGCCGGACGCAGCTACGAAGTGCAGCGCTGGTGCCCGCACGGCGGCTCGGATCTTTCCGAAGCCGACGTCGAGGACGGCCAGGTCGTCTGTCCCGGCCACCACTGGCGTTTTTCGCTGTCCGACGGCGTCTGCACGAACGCGGCGGGCCGCATCCACGTGCGCGAGCTCGACGAGACCGGCGAGCTCGGAGGCAGCGACCATCAGAAGAAGCCGACTCCTCGCGCGGCCGGAGCCAAGGCCTGAGCAGACGCCATGTGCGGGCGCTTCGTCCTGACGACTCCTGCCGATGCGCTCGCGCGCGAATTCGGCGTTTCCCCCGGAACCGGCGGGCTTTTGCTCGCACCGCGCTACAACATCGCCCCGATGCAGGACGTCGTCGTCGTTCGCAACGACGGCGGCCGGCGCACGCTCGCGGTGGTGCGCTGGGGACTCATCCCGATGTGGGCCAAGGACCCGGCGATCGCATCGAAGATGATCAATGCCCGCGCGGAGACGGCGGCGAGCAAACCGTCTTTCCGTGATGCGATGCAGAGGCGGCGCTGCATCGTTCCCGCGTCCGGTTTCTACGAATGGAAAAAGGAAGGCGGCCGCAGGCAGCCGTGGTACTTCCGGTCTCGCGATCCGAGAAAGTCTCTCGCGATCGCCGCGATCTGGGAGCGCTGGCGCGATCCGGACCATCCCGAAGCCGGCATCGTGGAGACGTGCTGCCTGCTGACGACCGGCGCAAACCAGCTGTGCGCGCCGGTGCACGACCGGATGCCGCTGATCCTCGACGCGGACGGTGCGGCGCGTTGGCTCGATCCCGAGCTCACCGATTCCGCCGCGCTCACGGATCTGCTGGTTCCGGCACCCGACGATACCCTTCGAAGCCATCCGGTCTCGACAGCCGTCAACGCCGTGCGCAACGACGACGCGCGCAACATCGAGGAAGAGCTTCCCGAGCAGACCAGCATGTTTTCCTGAACCGGCGTTCCGTGAGGTTTCGAAAAGGGCGTCCCCCATCTTCGCGCAATCGTCGATGGGGGCGAGTCCACCCCGTTGCCAGCAGCACCGGAGCGTGAGTACCGTCGCTCGTGAATGAACTGCCGCACACAGCACGACCGGCGGAGTCGCCGTGAGCTCTGCATCCGCACCGCTGTGCTGGCGGTGGTGGTCACCGTCGGCCTGCTGCCGGCGAGCCTGAGAGCAGGCAGCCCGGTCGTGATCGTCTGCGGCGATGCAACGGGCGACGGAGTCATCGCATCCTCGGACGCGCTCGTTGCGCTGCGCACCGCCGTCGGCACGAGTACCTGCGAGCCGTCCCGTTGCGACGCGAACGCGAGCGGTGCGATCACGGCAACCGACGCGAGTACGATCCTGAAATGCGCGGTCGGCCAGGACATCGCCCTCCACTGCCCGGCGCCGGACCCGGACATCACAACGACGACATCGACGACGGTGACTACGACGACGTCGGTCGCCGCGGTCTGCGGAAACGGAGAGCTCGAAGCCGGCGAAGACTGTGAGCCTTCCGAAAGCTTCTGCCGCGGCGGCTGCAATCTCGACACCGGTGTCTGCGTCGATTTCATGTGCAGCGACAGTTGCCGGTGCCCGCCGCCGCTGTGCGGCGACTGGCTCGTGGACCCGGGAGAGGATTGCGACCCGCCCGGTTCACAGTGCGGCGACGGCACCTGCACGGACGGCTGCCGCTGCGAGCCGTAGCGCTCATAAGGTAACGCTCGTAACTCGTACGCTCGTAACGCGAAGCTTCGCGAGTATTCGGTTTCCTGAAGACGTGCCGGTCAGCTTGCGAGCCGCGCGACCCAGCCAACCAGCAGGACGATCGGCATCACGAGGAGCGCCGCTGCGAGACCCAGCGTTCCAAGCGCAGCCGCCGACCACAGCAGAAACAGCGCAGCATCGCTTCCCGCAAAGCTTTCGGGATCCGAATCGAGACGCAGCTGGCAGCGAAGGTCACGCACGGTGCCGCCGAGCATCGCTTCATCGAACTCTCGTTCGTAGAGATTGCGGCTTCGCCGGCCGCGCACGAACGCGCGCCACATCCGCGCCGGTGAAATGAACAGCCCCATGCCGAGCGCGAACAGGTTGAGAAGCCACGCTGCCCAGTGATCGCGGCAGTTCGACGCGATCTCCCACGCACCGATCTCGGCCTCACCGGTCATGTCGGTGTCATAGTCCGTGACCACATGGTGGAGATCGTGCAGCCTTACCGACCGGACGCGCTGCGGCGTATTCGGAAATGCGAACGGGACCGGGCCGATCTTCACGCTGACCCACTTCGCGTCGTAGCCGCCTTCGCCGAAACCGTTGGCGTCGAAATACTGCCGGCGGGCTTCGAGGAGCGTAAGCGAATCGGCGTAGCGGGCCACGCGCGCCGTATCGCGCCGGAAAGCGAACGGGTCAAGCCCCCGCGCCGTGCCGGTCGCAGCGTTGCTGGTTCCGAGCGGCCGCGCCGGTATAAGCGTGCGCGAGAAAGGCGCCGCGCCCGCGGCGCGCCGCAGATTCCGCCACGCAAGGACCACATACAATGACGACCAACGCTCCTTCCATCGCCGAAGTTCACGCAAAACTGACCGCTCCCGGAGAGCTCCTCGAAATGGCGGAAGTCGTCATCCGCGGCGTTCCGACCCGCGTCTGGAAGAACGCGCCGCCGTCGCTCGCCGCCGTGCTCACGTTCAGCCGCGGACACGGCGATGCGGATTTCATGGTCTACGAGGACGACCGCTGGAGCTTCGAGCGACACTTTCGCGCATGCGCGCGGCTCGCGAACGTACTGATCGACCGCTACGGCATAAAGAAGGGCGACCGCGTCGCGATCGCGATGCGCAATTTCCCGGAGTGGTCGGTGGCGTTCTGGGCTGCATCGGCCGCGGGCGCGATCGTCGTTCCGCTCAACGCGTGGTGGACCGGACCGGAGCTCGTCTACGGGCTCGACGATTCGGGCTCGACGGTGCTGTTCGCCGATGCCGAGCGACTCGACCGCCTCGTCCCCGAGCTCGCGCAGCTGCCGGGGCTTCGCATCATCTCGGCCCGCGACGAGCGCGATGTTCTTCCCGGCGGCGCCGAGCATTTCAACGACGTGCTCGGCGAGATTCCGGACGACGCTTCATTGCCGGACGTTGCAATCGATTCCGAAGACGACGCGACGATCTTCTACACGTCGGGGACGACCGGCCATCCGAAGGGAGTGCTCGGCACGCAGCGCAACATCTGCGGGAACCTCTTCAGCCTGCGCTTTGCAAATATGCGCGCGGCAATGCGCGGAAGCGTCACCGGCGCGAAACCCGCCGCGGCCGGTCAGGGCGTCTATCTGCTGTCGGTGCCGTTCTTTCACGCGACCGGCTGCCATTCGATCCTGGTCGCAAACCTCGCGGCAGGTAACCGGCTCGTGATCATGCACAAGTGGGACGCCGGCCGCGCGCTCGAGCTGATCGAGCGCGAGAAGGTTGCCACGTTCGGCGGCGTGCCGGCGATGGTCTGGCAGGTACTGACGCATCCCGATTTTGCGACGCGCGATCTGTCGAGCGTGCGCTCGATCGGCTACGGCGGCGCACCGGCGGCGCCGGAGTTGGTCCGCAAGATCGAAGAGATGTTCCCCGGCCGCACTCCGAGCAACGGTTACGGCATGACGGAGACGTCGTCGGTGACGACGCTGAACATGGGCGTCGACTACATCCGCCATCCCGACAGCGTCGGCGTTCCGGTGCCGGTCTGCGACGTGAAAGTCGTCGACGACGTCGGCCGCACGCTTCCTGCGGGTGAAGTCGGTGAGTTGTGGATCAAGGGTCCGAACGTCGTCAAGGAATACTTCCACAAGCCCGAGGCGTCGGCGGCAACGTTTACCGACGGCTGGGTGCATACGGGCGATCTCGCACGCATCGACGACGAAGGCTTCGTCTACCTGGTCGATCGCGCGAAGGATCTGCTGATTCGCGCGGGCGAGAACATTTCGTCGGCCGAGGTCGAAGCGGCGCTGTTCGAGCACCCGTCGATCGACGATGCCGCGGTGATCGGAATTCCGGATCAGGTTCTCGGCGAGGAAGTCGGCGCAGTCGTCCACCTCGCGCCGGGAACTTCGGCAACGGAAGACGAGCTGAAAGCGTGGGTGGCCAAAAGGCTCGCTGGCTTCAAGGTACCGCGCAAGGTGTGGTTCTTCGACGAGCCTCTGCCGCGCAATCCGGCGGGCAAGATCCTCAAGCGCGATCTCAAGAAGCAGTTGCTCGGGGTCTGACTGGCACACTCGGCGAATCGTTCTCTGGGCGAGACGTTTCTCCGTAAGGGCGGTCGGCATGGGCATGCCCGCGCGCTCGCTTTAGTCCTCGCTTCGCTGCGGAACGACTCGCACGCGGGCACGCCCACGCCGCCCGCCCTCGCGACGCCGTGCTTCCGTTATGTTCGTCATTGCTTTGTCTGCGCTCGCTCTGGCCGTGATGGCGGCTGTTCGTTACAGTCTGCGGACGTTCGATGACCGGTCTTTCGCCTGCATGCGGCTTCTGCCGCACCACTCGAGTGCTCTGCTTCTGGGGCATGCTTCGTCCCTACGAGCCAGGGAGTCGCGTCCTGCTGTTTGCGTGCAGTCTTCTTCTCGCTGCCGGCATAGGCGTGTCATGCTGGCCACTCGACGAACAAACCGCCTCGATGTGGATACTCGGTGGCATTCTTTTCCTGGTTTCCGCGCTTGGCTTGCTGGTGGCTTTGTTCGGGTGCGAGTCGTGCGTCGTCAGGATGCGCGGCGACGTCTGATCCCGCTGAACCCGACCTGCATGCTCTCGGTGCGATTCACCGGCTGATGCTGAGCAATGCCGGCCGCGTGCAGGAATCCGGATAGCTTCTACAGTGGGGCCGCCACATGCGTGAGTTTCCTCGACGCCAGCACCGAATACATCCTCGTGATGCGTCCGTCCGCGTCGACGTCGGCTTGCAGCACGAAGCGCCGCGCGACGCGCGCTACGTCGATCTCGGGATGATCGTCTCCGCGATCGGGAAGGTCGACGTAGAGCGCCGGCATGCCGCCGACCAGGATGCTGCGCACGCTGCCGACGCCGCCGAATTTCTGGAAGATGCCGTGGTAGAAGCGCGCGACCTTCGACGCGCCGAGGATCGGATTGAGCGCGGCGTAGAACTCGCCTCCGCCGTCGCTCATCGCGCGGCAGTCGGCGGCCAGGATGTTCTCCATGGCCCGGAGGTCGCCGGCGAGCAGGGCCTCGGTGAACTTCCACAGCGCTTCACGGGCCTGGTCGCGGGCGTCCGTGATCGACGGGTGGCGTGAGCCCTCGTAGCCTTTCATCGCGCGCCTGGCCCGAAGGTGCGCGACCTTGATGCCGCCCTCGGTGGCGCCGAGAACGGCGGCGGTCTCGCGCACGGTGTAGTCGAACACGTCGCGCAGCAGCAGCACGGCCCGCTGCCTCGGCGTCAGCGCTTCGAGCGCGACCAGGAACGCCATCGACATGCTTTCGACGAGGTCGTAGCGGCCTTCGGTGCTGACACCCGATGCGACCGCCTCCACGGCATCGATCGGCTCGGCATCGGCCGGGCCGGCAATCGGCGACGGCAGCCACGGTCCGACATACGGGCTCCGCTTGCGGCGGCGAAGGAGATCGTGCGCGAGGTTCATCGCGACGCGCACGAGCCACGGCCGCAGCGGCCGCCCGTCCGCTTCGGGCGCGTGCTCGAGGAGTCGCACGAAGGTTTCCTGGAGCAGGTCGTCGGCGTCCGCCGCGCAGCCGGTCATCCGGTAGAGAAGGCCCCACAGGAAGCTCCGGTGCTCGTCGAACAGTGCGGCCGAACTATCTGCCATATCAAGCGAAACGTCCCGAGCTCGTGCAACGGACGAAGTCTTCATGCGACCGTGGCCATCGTATCGGCGGCATAGCTTGCGACCTCGCGAATCGCTCGCGGCAGACTTCCTTTCGCACCGGCGCCGTCCCGTTTCGATCCCGCCATGCCTGCACGGTCGGCCGCTATCAGACCAGCGCGCCGGCCGCTCGAGACGGCGGTATCGGCGATCATCGATTCGTCTCCGACCCAGTCGCCAGCAACGACGAGCGACGGCGTTCCGGGAACGTCGGGCCCGGGCCGGCTCCTTCCAGCCTGGACGAGCGCGCCGGTGACCAGCATCTGCGGAAGGTACCGGCGCTCGACGAGCTCGCTTCGCCAGCCGGGCTGCACGACGTCGGCAAACGCTTCGAGCTCGGCCTCCACGGCCTTGGCATCGGCCGGCTCGGGTCCGAGATACTTCGCGACATGGACGACCGCGCCGCCTTCGGGCGCGAGCTTCGCCGACGCCGAATGCACCGAGAAATAGAACGGCCGGTCGATGCCGAGCACGAACAGCCGGCGCGGATCGGGAAGGCGCCGCAGGCCGAGATCGAGGCACGCGGCCTTGACCGGAATCGCATCGGCGGCCCACGCCTCGATGGTCGCGGCGCCCTCGCCTTTCGCGAGCGAAGCAGCCACGCCCGGCGGCACCGCCAGAACCGCCACGCGCGCACGCAGCGAAGCTTCGCCGGCGTCGACTTCGACGTGGCCGCTGAACGTGCGCACCGCCGTCACACGCGCACCGGTGCGAATCACGGCGCCGGCATCGCCTGCGACTTTCGCGAGACCGGCCGCGAGCGTCGCCCAGCCTCCGTCCAGATAAAGGACGCCTTTGCCGAGACCGGCCTGAAGCTGCGCGACCGAAGCTTCGGCCGATGAACGCGACGGATCGTTCGCGTATGCGGTCAGCCGCATCAGTGCTTCGACGAGCGCGCGCACGGTGCGGTCGCGGAACGTGGCGTCGAGCCAGTCGCGCAGCGTGCGGCCGCGCAGCGACTTCGCGTCGATCTTCGCGAGCGAGCCGAGCACGCGGGCGAGCTCGAGCTTGCCGGAAAGACCAAGCAGGTCCGTCGTCAGCAGCGAGACGAAACCGCCGGGCAGCGCGTGCAGCGTGCCGCGATCGAATGCGAGCCCGCCGGAGGTCGGCGGCCGGCGGCCGCTGAACGACACGCCGAGCTCCGCAAACGCCTTCATCGCGGGACCGCCGTCGTAAAGCGCGTGCGGCCCGACGTTGAACCGGAATCCGTTTTCGTCGTGCGTCGCCGCGCGGCCACCGACTTCTTCGGTGCGCTCGAGGACGGTCACGCGCACGCCCGAACGGGCAGCGAACGCCGCGGCCGTAAGGCCGGCGAGACCGCCGCCGATCACGACGACATCGGTCTCACCGCGACCGGGAATGGAGCCGGCAGAGCCGGAGATGGACGTGGGGTCTGAAACGTATGCCATGGCGCGTGCCTCCGCTGGTTTTGACTCCACCACGATCGGCGGCCGCCAGAGGTTACGCCAGAAAAAAGAAAAGCGGGAAAACCGGACGATCCCGGCTTTCCCGCCCTATGAAAACCATCCCGGCGTCCGGCGCCCGAAGCAGGACCGCTGCGAGTGCCTACTTGCAGACGATCGTGCTGCCGAGGCTCGCCGTGCTGCATTGCGGAAGCGGCGAGGGTCCGGGGAAATCCCCATCCGCGCACTGGCCCGTCGTCGCGATCGGCGTGTCGATCACGATCGTCGCCCGCAGCGGCAGCGTCGCCGACGCAGCGGGCATCGTGAGTCCCTTTCCCTTGATCCCGATCTTGACGAAGCCCGGCGCCGCGCTGCTGGTCTTGATGCCGATACGGCCGATGCCGCCGGTCTTCGGTCCCCAGTACTTGAACCCTGACGTGCTCGTCGTCCAGCTCGCACCGCCCGCCACCGTCACATCGAGCAGCGAGTTCCCGATCGCGTCCGAGACGATGATGCGCAGGCCGTTGGTCGCCGGATCGATCGCCGGCGACGTCGGCACCGTGGCCGAGCCTTTGATCTTGAGCGACTCGTCTCCCGCCGGCAGCACGAGATTCTTCGCGATCAGAAGAGGCCGGTTCATTGATGCGCCGGACGTGCACGGATCGCATGCGTCGCCATATCCGTCGCCGTCCGCGTCGGCCTGCGATGCATTGGCCCCGCCCGGGCAGTTGTCGATCGCGTCCGAGATTCCGTCGGCATCACTGTCGCCGCCGCTGCCCGACGGATGCGAGGACGCGTCGGCGGGATCGGTGCCGGCGTCGATCTCGTCGCTGTCGAACCACGTATCCTCGTCGCGATCGACGCCGAGCCGTGCCTGCGTGCCGAGCGGAACCACCGTGAACGTGATCTCGCCGCCGGCGGCGCCGCTTTGCCGGAGCGAGTTCGCCGTCGGTGCTTCGGCCGCACGGTCGGACTGGAAGACGCCCGTGCCCGCCACGTAGACCCATCCCCGCTGCTCGAGCGCCATGCGGCCTTTGGCGACGAGACCGACGTCGCCGGCATCGGCAAGCGCGATCATCGCATTCAGCAGATTGACGGTCGCAACCGAGTTGTCGTTGGCTCCGAGAACCGTCAGCTGCGTTCCGACCGCCGCATGCGTATCGGTCGGGAACGAAAGCAGGAACGCCTCGATGTCACGACGTTCGGCATCGCCGGCCGCGCCCGCCGGGAAACCGAACTGCGGCTGCTTCAGCAGATCGAACAGCGTGTCGAAGCTGCCGTCGTGCCCGAATCCGAAGCCGCGGTTGTTGGTCAGCGACGAATAATCGAGGCCGATCTTCTTGTAGAGGTCGCGCAGCTGCGGCACCGCGATTCCCTGCGATTCGTTGATCAGATTCGGCGAGATGACGATGCCGTTGCCGCCGGTCGGCAGCGTGTGGCACGTCACGCACGCGGTCGTGCCGTTGAAGATCGGCGCGGTCATGAACAGCGTCTCGCCGTTGGCGGGATCGCCGGCGTAACCGGGGACCGTCGCGGGAGTCGCATCGTCGAACGTCCGATAAGGGTTCGGCGGGAAATGGGTGGTCGCGAGAAACGCCTCGAGTGCATTCATCTCGGGCGTGGTCGGCGGCGTCGAAAGACCGAGCAGATCGACGAACCCGCTGGTGAACGCGCCGATGTCCTCGCGGTCGCCGCGCCAGTGCAGCGGCTCGGTGCCGACCGACCCGATCAGCGTCTGCGTCATCATGGGGCCCTTCATCGGATGCCAGTCGGCGCAGACACCGGCGAGGCCGGTGCCGGTGTTGCACGGCTCGTCGAGCGTCTTCATTGCGCCCGACGGATCGCCGAGATCCCACGCTTCGGTGTCGCGCGTCGCGTCGATGTGGCATCCGGCGCACGCCTCGCTGCCGAGGCGCGACGTCAGGTGTGCGTCGTACAGGAACGGCCGGCCGGCCTTGATGACCTGCGGGGTCGGATCAAAGAACGTCGTGCGGCCGACCTCGGTGTTCGCCGCCGTGTCGATCGACGAAATCGAGCCCTCGAAGCGGTTCCACACGTAGAGGCGCTGGCGCGGCTCGTCGAGCGCGAGTCCGGTCGGACCTTCGCCGACGTCGATGGTCGCGACACGCTGGCCCGAAGAATTGGCACGCATGATGTTGTTCGAGCCCATGCCGCTGATCCACACGGCAGAACCGTCGGTCTTCCACGCGATGCCGCGCGGATCGGCGACCGACATGTCGTGCTCGGCCTGCGTGACGCTGGTCTTGAGGAACTGCGGGCTCGGCGGATTCAGGAACAGGTGCGGATTGAGATCGGCGACGCCTCCGATCGCGCCGATGTTGGCCGGATCGAAGCTCGCGATGCGCTGGCGCACGTTGCTCTGCGCGCTCTGGAAGAAACGGTGCTCGTTCGGACCGTACGTGCCGACGACATACACACGTCCGTTCGCCGGATTGATCGTCATCGCGGCGTTGATGTTGAGCAGGTTCTTCGCGTACGTCACCGAAAGATTCGACGTCTGGATCATCGCAACGTCGTTCTCGTTCAGGTTCCACGTGACCAGCGCGTCCCAGATGTGGTTGTTGTCGTCCTTCCAGTTGACGCCTTCCTTGTTGATGATCAGCGACGTCGTCGGCGGTGCCGGCAGGCCCCCTGCGATCGGCGGGTTGAACGTCGCGCCGCTGTTCGGCGGAGGATTGGCGCCGCCGTATGGTCCCGAAGGATCCGAGACGATGCTCTCGGGAAGGATCATCGAGCGATTGCCCGATTCGAAGATCGCCGCGTAGACGCGCGTGCCGTCGGTGGCGAGCGACCGCACGTCCTTGCCGAGGATCGGAACGATCGCCGTAGGCGCCGCGAGCGACGCAGGATCGTAGACGGCCACCTCGTTCTGCTGCGCAACGCTGATGTACGCGCGCTGCGGGCTGCCGGCGAAGACGACGTCGCACGGCTCGTCGCCCGGCGAGAACGATGTGACGACGTTATGCGTCGTGAGATCGACGACGCTGACGGAGTCGGAGATCTTGTTGGTCACCCACGCTTCCGAATTCGTTCGGGCGCGCACCGAAACCGGCTCGAGGCCGACCGGGATCGAGGCCGTGTGGACCGGCAGCGCGCCGCCGAGAGTGAAGACCTCGAGGCGCGCATCTGCCGTATTGGTGACGAGAAGCCTCGTGCCGTCGGGCGTCATCTCGACCGGATGAACCGGCGGAGTCTCCCAGTTGTAGAACGATCCCTGGGAATGCGCCGGATGCGCATACGACAACACGATGCTCGCGGCGCCGAGGAGCGCGCACCCCGCGGTGCAGACGGCCGACCGAGGCCGCGAAGGTTTGGCTGTATGCCGGTTCAGCGAGCGTAGCGCTTGCCGGCTGGAGACCCCGAGGTACGCGTGCGCGCTGCGTCGAATCATTGTCACAACTCTTCCCATGCAGGACAGGCGTGAAAAACGACGTCACGTCGTGACGTTTGGTTCGCTGCAGGGATCGGCGCGCCGCGGCCATGAATGGCCGGATCGACAGGCAGGAGGACTTTCGGCTGATCGCCCGGTGCGGAATCCGGTGACACACGTCCACTGGCGACGAGGTCACGGCTTCGAATTCGCATGATGGTTCTCCCCGTTGCGGCCGTGAGCCGCTCCCTGATTCCGTCGAACGTACGGAACCGTGGCGGAGATGACCACGGCTGTCGCCGAGCTGGCAAGAGTTTCCACGGGTCGTGGGAAAGATCGCGTCTCAACATGTGTTCAGGATTGTTGCATCACGGGTGGCGAGCCCGTAGGAGAAAGATGGGGATTCGCCGGGCAAGCCGGCGTAGGACGAGGGGACCAGTGGCGGATATGGAACGCGAACCTGTGAAAGCCATCGAGCGCCGCTCGATGGCGCTGCTCCGCGCAGCGCTGCCGGCAGTTCGTGTGGCGCGGACTGCATTGCTCGTCGTGCTGCTCGCCGTCGCGATGACTCCTGACGTGATTGCGGAAGAAGCTCCCGCCGAAGGCATCGTCCCGCCGCCGGCCGGTACCGACATCGAAACGCTCCGCAAGCTGCTCGGCCTTCCCGCGCAGCCCGAGACGCACCATACGCCGCCGGCTGCACCTGCTCCGGCGCCCGAAGCACAGGCGCCGCCGCCGGTTCCCGAGCCGCAGGCCGAAGCGCCTGCCGCGCAGCCCGAAGTCAAAACGCCCGAGCGCGGCAAGCCGTACGTCAAGCCGAAGGCGGTCGCGAAGCCGGTCATCAGGCGCGCGCCGCGGCCGGTCGTAACAGCCGAACCGCAGGCCCCTTCCCCCGAGCCTCCGAAGGCCGAGCCTGCGCCCGCGGCATCAAAGCAGGAGGCGAAGCAGGAAGAAGTGGTCATGGGTTCGCCGCAGGACATTCCTGCTGCAGGCACCGTCGTCGACAGCTCGAACCAGGAACGATGGAAGCATCTGCTCGGCCCGTCGATCCAGTGGGCGGTTTCGCGCGGCGCGACGCTTCCCGTCGTCGACGCGATTCCGACACCGATGGAATCGTTCCGCGAGGCAGCGACGAAGCAGTACAGCCCGCAGGTCGAGCTGTCGCCCGACGGCAACTCGATGCGCAACTTCGTCGCCGGAATTCCGTTCCCGCTCGTGACCGACGACGATCCGAACGTCGCGATCAAGATGATGTTCAACTTCGAGAACCGCATTGCGGTCGACGACATCGCGCTGCGCCACCTGTCGTGCGACACCGGCCGCATTCCGCCGGGCAAGGGAATCGAAGTCGAACGGCATTACGAGGTCGATTCATTCCGCCGCATCTTTTACACGGGTCGCTTTCACGTCGACCCGAAGCCGACGTGGGCAACGCCCGAAGGCATTCGCTATCGCGAGATGCTCGGCGCGCTCGACGAGCCGTTCGACCTGAAAGGCGCGGGCTTCTCGTACATCCGCTATATCGATGCCCGCAGGCCCGACGACTCCTGGCTGTACTTCCCGCAGCTCAAGCGCGTGCGACGCCTGAGCAGCGCGCAGCGTTCCGAGGGCGTCTTCGGACAGGACGTCGATCTCGACAGCTATGCCGGCTACGCGGGAAATCCCGCGTGGAGCCACTGGAAGTATCTCGGCAAGAAGACCGTGCTCGGCGTGCTCCATTCGAAGCATTTTCCGGCCAGGTTCCAGGATGCGCCCGCGGACTTCTTCCCCGACGACCGCTGGGAGCCGCGCGAGGTGTACATCCTGCTCGCCGTCTCCAAGCTCGGCGGCTACAACTTCGGCCAGCGCGTGCTCTACCTCGACCGCGAAAGCCTGCTGATCCCGTACACCGAGATCTACGACCTCAAGGGCTCGCTGTGGAAGAGCCTCATCCAGACGTGGAGCTTCGGCAGGTCGCCGATCATCAATTCGAAAAAGCAGACGTACGACTACGAGCAGTTCTACATTCCATCGCTGTCGATGGTCGACATCCAGCAGAACCACGTGACGCGCTGCTACCTGCCGAGCGACAAATCCCCCAAGGACGAAGAAGGCTGGTACTGGAACCGGGGATCGGAAGAAGGAACGACCGAGCAGGTCTTCTCGGTTTCCCACTTCATCGAAGCAGGGCACTGAACGCGCCGGATCTTCAGTCGGCGCTGCCCTGCCAGGAGACGAGCCGGTCGATCCGCAGGCGGATCATCGGATGCGTCGCGAAGGCGAGCGTCATCCTGCGGTACTGCGGGTATTTGCTCCGCAGCGCTTCGAGTGCCGCGAGGAACTCGCGCTCGTCGGTGACGACGTGCGCATCGCACTCGGCCATCACGAACCACAGCGCTTTCCATTCTTCTTCGTAGTGATCGACGAGCAGCGTCGCGCGCGGATTGGCCTCGATGTTGCGAAGCCGGCGCAGGTTCGTGCGCGTGCGTTTGGGTTTCTCGTCGATGACCGAGTACGCGGCGCCGCTGACGACGGCGAAACACAGCGGGACCACGTGCGGCCGGCCGTCGCTCGACGCAGTGGCGAGATGACCGACGCGTGCGCCGGCAAGGCGCTGCAGGGCGTCGGTATCGCCGGCGCCGATCATGTCTGCGCCGCGAGCACCGTGCGCGAGAGGAAGTCGATCACGGCTTCGCAGAACACGTCGTTGCGGTCGCCCGCCACCATGTGCGACGCGTCTTCGACGTCCACGTATTCCGCATGCGGAACCATCTCGAGGAAATCGCGCACGCCTTCCTCGCTGACGATCTCGCTCATGCGACCGCGCACGAGCAGGGTCGGAACCGACAGCGAACGGACGGCGGCGTTCATGCGCTCGGGGTAGTCGTGGTGCTTGCTGCGCGGCGAGTCCGACAGAAAGCGCGGATCCCAGTGCCAGCGCCAGCGGCCGTCGTCGCCGAGGCGGAGGTTCTTGGCGAGCCCGCTCGTGTCGGCCGGTCGCGGACGGTGCGGAAGGTACTCGGCAATCGCATCAGCAGCGTGCTCGATGGCCTCGAACCCTTCGGGAAAAGCGTTCATGAAGCCGACGATTTTCTGGACGCCGACCGGATCCATCTTCGGCGTGATGTCGACCAGCACCACCGCCGACGCCACCGGATGCGCGTGCTCGCAGATGATGCTCGCGATCCCGCCGAGCGACGCGCCGACGAGCGCGGGTTTCGACGGAAAACGCATGGCGACCTCGTAGACATCGGCCGCGAACGTTGCGATCTCGTAATCCCCGTCGGCCGCCCATTCGCTTTCGCCGTGCCCGCGCAGGTCGAGCGTCACCGCATGAAATCCGGCCGCCGCGAGCTTGCCCGCGGTTGCGCCCCACGCGTGCCGCGTCTGGCCGCCGCCGTGCAGCAGAAGAACCGGCGGCCGGTCGGGCTCACCGTACGCGTCGGCCGCGAGCACAATTCCGCCGGCGCCCGTCAGCTCGAGGCGGCGTGATGGCGGCAGTGAAGTTCGCGATGGGGGTCGAGGTTCCAAGGTGCTCTTGTGAAAGGTGAAAGACCGGCGCGCGGAAGCTATGCACCGACGGACGGTGGGTCAAGCTCGTGCCGGCCGATGCGCGGTGCATGCGCCGTGCATGCGCCGTGCATGCGTGGTGTATGCGCGGCGTAGCGCGGGCACGCCGCGCAGTGCACAACACCGTCGCGGAGACACCGTTACGCGCCCGACAGGAGTCACTCGATGCCCAAACTCATTTCAGCCCCGAAAACCGTACCGGCCGCAGGCGATCCGCCGAAGAGGATCGACGAGTACGTCGGCCGCATGAACACGGGCGATGCCGGAGTAAGCATCGCGCACATGCGTTCGCCGGCCGGCTGGTCGGAGCCGGGACAGCGTCCGGAATTCCGCGAGATCACGGTCGTGCTCGGCGGCAGGATCAGGGTCGAGCACGAAGGCGGCGTGATGCTGGTCGAGAAGGGACAGGCCGTCATCGCCGAGCCTGGCGAGTGGGTTCGTTACTCGTCGCCGTTCGAAGGCGGCGCCGAATACATGGCGGTCTGCATCGAGGCGTTCTCTCCGCAGACCGTCCATCGCGACGAGTAGCGCGTCAGGACATCTACTTCTTCTTGACGGCCTTCGTCTTCGCGCCGGCCTTTGTTCGTGCCGCCGACGGCAGCGGCGGCCGCACGACCAGCACCGGACAGGGTGCTTCGCGCAGCACGCGTTCAGTGACGCTGCCGAGGATCACGTGGCCGAGTCCGCGACGCCCGTGCGTGGCCATGACGATCAGGCTCGCTCCCGCCTCTTCGGCAGCCTTGCAGACAACTTCGTGCGTGACTCCGGCGCGAATCACGATGCGCGGCAGCGTGCGCGCCTTCATGTGCCGCCGGACCCAGCCTTCGAGCGTCTCGCGCGCCGCGGTCTCGATACTGCGGTCGAGCGACAGGAGGTCGACCGGCGGCGCGAAGTCGGTGAAGAGCAGCGTCGTCGTCTGAGGCACGTGGAGGATCGTCAGCTTCGCGCCCTGCCCTTCGGCCAGGTGGGCAGCGTACTGGACAGCGGCGAAGGACTCGGGCGACAGGTCGGTGGTCGCAAGGATGTGTTTGAAGCGTTTCATCTGGAAAACCTCCTGGTCTCGTCCTCCGGAGACACTGCACGGCCCGTGCCACGCAGGATTCCCGCATTTTCGGCGCTGCAAACCGTGATCTTCGCGAGCGCGCGAACCACGGCGGGCGATATTCTCAACGTCGCGACTCGGCAGCAAGCATTGCGGCGGCATCCGCCGCTCGCTACATCGCTGGGACCCCGCGCATCGGCGATTCTTCGTGCGCACGGCGAGACCGCCGCGAGACGGCGACCGCTCAAAGGAACGGCAAAATGGCTTATCAGAACTACCAGTGCCTCAAGGTTCGGCTCGATCGCGGAGTGTGCTTCGCCACGATCGACCACCCGCCGATCAATCTGTTCGACGTAGCCCTGATGCAGGAGATCGACAGCCTGGGTCGCCAGGTGGAAGCCGATCCGGACGTTCGCGTGATCGTGTTCGACAGCGCCGACCCGGACTTTTTCATTGCCCATGCCGACGTCTCGCTGATCCAGCAGCTGCCCGACAACGCGCCTCCGCGTGCATCCGAGCTCGGGTTCTTCCACGCGATGGTCGACCGCTTCCGCACGATGCCGAAGGTCAGCATCGCAAAGATCGAAGGCCGCACGCGCGGCGGCGGCAGCGAGTTCGTGCTGTCGCTCGACATGCGCTTCGCCGCGCTCGGCAAGGCGGTGCTCGCGCAACCGGAAGTCGCGCTCGGGATTCTTCCGGGAGGAAGCGGCACGCAGCGGCTTCCGCGCCTTTGCGGGCGCGGCCGTGCGCTCGAGATCGTGCTCGGTTGCCAGGACATTCCGGCCGACGTCGCCGAACGATACGGCTACGTCAATCGCGCACTGCCGCCGCATGAGCTCGGACCGTTCGTGAGCGCGCTTGCATACCGGATCGCGTCGTTTCCGCCGCAGGCGGTCGCGCTCGCGAAGTCGCTCGTGAACTCGGCCGAGTATCGCGTCGAAGACGGCCTTCTCGACGAAGCCCACGCGTTCAACCAAACGCTGCCGACGCCGGAAGCCAAAGAGAGGATGGCCGAGTTCCTCGCGCGCGGCGGACAGACGCGCGAGGTCGAGGCCGGCTCGCTCGACGACGTGCTGGTCAAATAGCCGGCAAGCCGGGAGTGAGAGAGGATCGCCGGGGGCGGTCAGGGAAATAGTTTACTGCCAGTCAACGCGTAAGTGGCACGCGGCCGGTGCAGGGATGCACCGGCCGCGCGCTCGTTCTAATGCACCACGCTGACGATGACGGCAGTCTGGTTCGCCGGATTCGGGTCCAGCACCGGGCTCGACGCCGTGGCGGTCACGGTGATGGTCGCACCGGCTGCGGGCACGACGGTGATCGTCTTGTCTTTGTGCCGGCCGACGCTGAGGTCCGCAAGCGTACAGGTGATTCCCGCCGCCGTACCCGTGCAGCCGCTTGGCAGCTTCAGGTCGGTCAGCGCGCCGGTGATCGTCGCCAGGATGGTCACCGCCGGCACGGCACGAGCAGGTCCGAGATTGGTCACGGTCAGCTGGAATTTCAGCTGTTTGCCGGCAGTTGCCGTCCTGGTGTCCTGCGCGACCGACATCGCGAGGTCCGCGCGAGCCGTTTCCAGGCAGTCGGCCACGCCGTTGCCGTTGGAATCGGTGTCGGGCACACCGCAGCCGCACGCGCCCGGAGTTCTCTTCGCGGGGTCGGCCGCGCAGCCGTCGATGCAATCTGCCACACCGTCGCCGTCGGAATCGGAAGCAACCGGAGTGACCGCGTTGCACGTGGCATCACAGCCGATCGTGCCGCCGCCCGTCGCGCCGCAGACGTTCGGCGTCGAGTTGCAGGCGTCGCCGTAGCCGGCCGGATTGGGCGGCGTGAGTGCATCGCAGATGCCGTTGCATCCAATCGTCCCGGCGCCGGTCCCACCGCAAGCATTCGGCAGCGATGTGCATGCGTCACCGTAGCCGGCGGGATTCGGAGGTGTCTCGGCATTGCAGGCACCGTCGCACCCGATGGTTCCGGCCCCGGTCTCACTGCAGACGTTCGGCAATGAAGCGCACGCATCGCCATAACCGGCAGGATTCGCCGGAATGGTCGCATCGCACGCGACGCCGAGCCCGTCGGGGGTGCAGACCAGCGTGCCGGCACCAGTGACGCCGCACGCGTTCGCTTCGCTCTGGCAGGAGCCGCCGGTGTCGAAGCCTTCGTCGGTCACCGAGTCGCAGTTGTCGTCGACGCCGTCGCAATGCTCAGCGGCACCAGGATGCACGTCGGCGTTGCTGTCGTCGCAATCCGTTCCTCCGTCAGCGATCGGAGCATAGCCGTCTCCGTCGGCGTCGACCCCGCCACAGGCAGGATCGACTGCGTTCACACAGCCGGCTGCGGCATCGCACGTGTCGAGCGTGCACGGATTGTTGTCGTCGCAGTTCAGCTTGGTCGCCGAGCATCCCGTCGACGGATCGCAGGTCGCATTGACAAGGCACGCATTGCCGTCGTCGCAGCTGACCGGTGAGCCGCCGTTGCAGACACCGCTGTGCCAGGCTTCGCCGGTGGTGCACAGGTCGCCGTCCTCGCATGGCGTCCCGTTCGGCGGCGGCGGACAGTCGGCCGCGCAATTGGCGTAGTTTTCGCCCGGCATGCATTCGTCGTCACCGCACTCGCACCCGTCGTCGATCGAGCCTTCGCAGTCGTCGTCCAGACCGTTGTTGCAGATCTCGAACGGAGAAGGCGCCGGAAGCGGGTTGCACTTGACCGGGTTGGTCGGGTCGGACGGATCGCACGTGTTGACTGTGTTCTGGCACAGTCCGAAATCGCCGCAGGTTTCGAACATGTCGTCCACGACGCCGTTGCAGTCGTCGTCGATCCCGTTGCAGCGTTCGTCGCCCGTCTGCCACGACTCGTCGGTCAACCTCCATTCGGTGCTTTTGCAGATTTCGACGTTGCCGAAGCAGGGTCCCTGCTGATTGACCGCAGGCCGCGTCAGACCCTCTTCCTCCGGCGCACAGCTGGCCGGCAGGTCGGCTTTCGCGCACAACGACTCGCAGTCGTCCGTCGGCGTGTTGACGCACTCGCCGCCCGGGCAGGTCGTGTCATCGCACTCGCCGTGCGTGAAGCATTCGGGACTGATCGTCGTACCGATCACGCAGCGTTTGCCGTCGCACGCGTCGTCGCACGTGTACGGCATGGTCGTGCCATCCGGCCACGCATAGACCAGATTGCTGCAGGTCGCAGGCAGTACCGGCGGCGGCTGGTTGGCCGGCGGCTGCACGGTGCACATCGTCGAGCAGTCGAGCTGCGCCGTCTGCACGTCGACGCACGAGCCCGCGCAGGCGGAGGCGCACTGATCGGCCAGGTAACAGGCAGGGCTGATCGTATTGCCGACCACACAACGGAAGCCCGCACACAGATCGGCTCCGCAGGTATACGGCGAGGTCGAGCCGTTCGGCCACGTGTAGACGAGATTACCGCACGTCACCGACGACGGCGGAACTGCCGGCGGAGGCTGCGTGCCGAGACAGAGCGTGGAGCAACCGTCGTCGCTCACGTTGTTGCCGTCGTCGCATTCCTCGCCGGGATCCAGCTTGTTGTCGCCGCACAGCAGGGTTGGATCCGTATTGGAGGCATCCACCGCGGCAAACCAGCTTGCCGGAACCACGACGATCGCCGTGTCGTAGATGTGGTCGCCGGAGTCGGCAACGCGGAAGTTCACCATTTTCGACGACGAAAGGCTCGTCAGGAGCACGACGCCGGTGTCCGACGGGCCGTACGGTATGATGTCGACCTTGTTGTTGATCCAGCTGTTGATCGAAACGTCGACCGTCGGAACCCCGGCCCCGGCGATCGTCATCCAGTCGGTAAAGATGGTCTGATACCACTCGAACCACTCGGACGAGACCGCCAGCACCACGCTGTCCGTCGGCGGCACGAACGAATCCATCAACACGCAATCGAAGGTGTCCCAGCCGTCCGGATTGGTTCCGCAACCGGACTGAGTCACGTCGTTGCTGATTTCGGAATCCGGATCCGCGGGATCGCCCGAAGTGAGAACGAGAACGTTGCCGGCGCCCGTCACGCCGCCTTTGGCAATGATCGCGTCATGGACGAACGGCGGCAAGGTACCGGAATCAAACCATCCGCATTGGCTGGGATGTGTCGCGCCGTCGCACGGCGACGCGGCCGAAGCCGTCGATGCGAGAAGACTTGCGCCGAGCAGCATTGCGCCGATCAGCGGTACCAGAATATGGACGCCGGCGTGGCTTCTGCCATCACTCCACGGTTGCTGCTGTGAGACGACATCGGCTGAACGTTCAGGAATGGTTCTCATAGGTATACTCCCGCGCTTCGCGCTGTCTGCACGCGAACCGTTGCAACAGGAATGCCATCACGAGAACCGTCCGCGTACTGCGTTGCGGCGAGCCGATTCACGCAAGATCGTGCGCGAACACTCGTCGAGTCATGCCAGAACCTGCGTACTCTGCTCGCGCGAGCGTCAGCGGCCGCGCGCAGCGCTTCTCACGAATTGCACGCGCGTCTCAGAATCTGGAAGAGCGAGGACGGTCAGAAGGCGGCGACAGGTCGCCGAACGTCGGTCGGCAGACCTTGCGGCCGCCGACCGGGATGGACAAGTGCAGAGCTGTGATTACGGGAGAGAGTAACGCGCGAGATCAGGCCGAAGCTTCCCAGTCCTCGAAGCCGAGAATCCCCAGCTTTCCGAACTGTCCGCGCAGGCGGTCGTTGAGCAGGCCGAGCCGCTTCACGTTCGGCACGATCTTCGAGAACAGCATCGTGCGGAACGTCTTCATCGTCTCGGACTTGTCGCTGAGCTCTTCCATTTCCCTGACCGGAAGACCCTGCTCTTCCCACAGCACTTTGGGAAGCAGGCGGTCGCGCATCAGGTAGCACGCCTCGACCGCGAACTCTTCGCGGATCTTGAGGTCCGCATCGCTCATGTCCTTGTACGCTTCGCGCAGCGAGAGCACGCCGAATGCGACGTGGCGCGACTCGTCACCCATGATGCGCGACGTGATGTCCTTGATGAGCGGCTCGCGCGTGATCTGGTTCTGCATGCCGAACGCGGCCAGCGCGAGACCTTCGACGAGGATCTGCATGCCGAGGTACTTGATGTCCCATTCCTTGGCCGTGAGGATCTGGTCGAGCAGCTTGCGGAGCTCCGGATTGCACGGATACTCCTTTTCCATCTTGCGACTGAGGTAGAGCTCGTACGCTTCGACGTGGCGCGCTTCGTCGGCGGCCTGCTGCGCAGCATAGAACTTCGCATCGATGTCGGGAACGCAATTGACCAGCTGCGCAGCCACCAGCAGCGCACCCTGCTCGCCGTGCATGAACTGGCTGAGCGTCCACGCCTGGCCGGCATGCCTGAGCTCGCGGATGTTCCTGTCGCTCAGCTTGTTCCAGTGCGAGCTGCCGTACCACGGGATCGTCTGGTCGGGCATGTTCTCGGCTTCGGGATCGACGTGCGTCGACCAGTCGGGATCGCTCTTCGCATTCCAGTGTCCGGCCTTGGACTTCTCATAGAGGTTGCGAAGACCTTCCTCTTTCGAGGCGTAGTCCCACACGTAGTTGAGATCGAAGCCGGTGTTCAGTGCTTCCGCGCTCTGTCCGAACATGTCTGGTCCCTCCGGAGAAATGCTCACGGCCGCCGTCGCCGAGGCGCGCGGAAAGTAGATAGCTCCACTATCTATGTCAACGGCTCCCATGCGCAGCACCCGATTGGGCGCCAGAACGAACGGTTGCGCGGGATCGAGGGCGGCCAGCGGACCGCAATTCCGCGAGGATTGCCGCGTTCGTGCGCCGGCCTACCCGAGAGCGACCTCGCGCTCGACCTCGTAAGCCTTGATCCGCAGGCCCTTCGGGCGGATCGCGCCCATCGCCTGGTTGAAGCTCGCCATGTGCGGCGACGCCATGTGCGCCTTGATGTCGTCCATCGAGCGCCACAGCTCGACCACGCGGATCTTCGCGGGATCGCTGATGTCGACCGAGAACGCGTAGAGATTGCAGCCCTCCTCGGCGCGCGTTGCGGTTTCCATCTCGGCGATGGCGCCTTTCACTTTGTCGGCGGCTCCCGCCTCGACGTCGACTTCGACTGTAACGATGATCATGCGCTCTCTCTCCTCGATTTGTTTTTGTATGACCGGCCGAATGGCTGAGGGCCCGCGCAGGCTCGTACTCGAACCTGCGGAAAAACTACATCCGCATGCCGGCGGTGCCGGCCGTCAGGCAAGCAGCTCGAGCAGGCGTGTACGCCGGTACGCAAAAATGAGCGCCACGTCCCGGTCCACGCCGCGTCCGGCAACGAGCTCGCCGAGCGCGCCGAACGGAAGCTCGTAACGGACCGTATCGCGCACGAGCGTTCCACCGTCGAGCGGCTCGAACTCGTGGGTATGACGCCACGACCGGTACGGTCCCTTCTGCTGAGTGTCGACGAACGTACGCGGCGGATCCCAGACGTCGATGCGCGTGCGCCATCGGATCGGAATGCCCCGGAGCCTCAGCCGATACTCGATGATCGCGCCTTCATGGAGCCCTTCATCCGGAAGCTTGACCACGCGAAATCGCAGGAACGACGGCGTGATCATCTCGAGATTCTTCGCGTCGGAAAAAAACTTGAAGACGTCGTCCTGCGAAAGATCGAACCAGACTTCCTGTTCGAGAACCTTCGACAGATCGGTGCAGAGGTCGGCAAACGCGGCGGCGATGTCGGGATAGTCGTACGGGAAGCCGTGCTCGGTCGCCGCAGTGCTTGCCACGCGCTGTCCGGTCAGCACGAGGCCGGCCCGCTCGCCGAGCATGAGGCCGACCAGCGACGACGGAACAGGAACCGGCGCGCGGCGATGGAGCGCGCCGGCGAGCGCGGCGGCAAAATCCGCGTTGGTCACCGGATGCGGGGCAACCGCATTGATCGGCCCTTCGTACTCGCGATGTTCGAGCGCCGCGATGTACAGCGAGACGAGATCCTCGATGTGAATCCAGCTCACCCACTGCTTGCCCGTGCCGTGGCGCCCGCCGACGCCGAGCCGGAACGCCGGAAGGATGCGCGGCAGCGCGCCGCCTTCGCGAGCAAGCACCACGCCGGTTCGCATCGCGACCCAGCGAAGCCCGAGAGTCTCGACCCGGCGCGCTTCCTGTTCCCACGCGACGCAGACGTCGGCCAGATAGCCGTCGCCGGGCGCAGACTCCTCGCTCAGCAACTCGTCGCCGCGCTCGCCGTAGATGCCGATTCCCGACGCGGAAACCATTACCCACGGCCGATCCTCGACGGCCCGGGCGGCGATCGCACCGACCAGCGTGCGGGTGCTGTCGATCCGCGAGCGCATCAGCGCCTCGCGGCGCTCGGCGCTCCACTTGCCGTCGCTCGCGCTCTCGCCCGCCAGGTGCACGACGCCGTCGACGTCGTCGAGTGCACGGTCGTCGATGTTGCCGTTGTCGGGAAACCATTCGTGGATCACGCAGCGCACCGGCAGATTGATGCTCGCGTCGTCGAGATTGCGCGTCAGCGCGACGACTTCGTGACCTGCTTCGAGAAGCCGCTTGACCAGGCGGCGACCCACGAGTCCGGTCGCACCGGTGACGAGGACTTTCATTGGGGAATGTTCACCACGGAAGCAGGTGCCCTTTGTGCCGGGAAAGACGCCGGCGCGCAATCCGGATTTCCGCCTCGATCTGCTGCCCGATGTCCGCGTCGAGCTCCGGTGCGGTTCCTGTCGATTTCGCGCGGCCGTGCTATGCACGCGCGATGAAGACTGACCAGACTGCCGGCGCACTCGCGGCGCTCGAGAGCCTTATCCAGGCAAGCAGCGGCGCAGCCGGACCGGCGCTTGCCGACTCGATCGCATGGGAGCCGCGCCGGATGAACGCTGCCGAGCTGTTCGAATTCTGGCGAAGCATCCGCATGATCGCGATGACCACCGTCGGCCCCAAGGGACAGCCGCACACGGCACCGGTGCACGCCGAGCTTCGCGGCGCCAGCGTTCGCATTCTGGTCTACGACGATGCAGCGCGGCGCCGCGATATCGCGGGCAACCCCCGCGTGGCTCTGACGGCGTGGAACGAAGACGGCGCAGTCGCGATCCTCTACGGACGCGCGCACGAAATCGACGGAAGCCTGCGCGACGCGCGGCCTGCACAAAGCGGGCGCCCGCGTCGCGTCGTCGAAGTCGACGTCCGGCTTACGCGCGTGCATGCGATGAATGCGAAGAAGGTCTGCGGAGACCGCTGAGTCGCTCAGGGCTTGTGCAGGGAATTGCCGACGAGGGCTCCATAGAGGTCGGTTCTGCGGTCGCGGAAGAATCCGAACGCCGCGCGCGCACGGGCGATGGCGTCGAGATCGAACGTCGCGATCGCGACGCCTTCGGTCTGCGAGTCGAGTCCCGCAACGATCTCGCCGCGATGGTCGGCAAGGAACGAGTGCCCGTAGAAGATCTGGCCGTCCTCGTTTCCGATGCGGTTGGCGGCGGCGATCGGCACGACGTTGGAAACCGCGTGTCCGATCATCGCGCGCTGCCACGGCTTGCGTGTGTCGAGCTCGGGATCGTGCGGCTCGCTGCCGATCGCGGTCGGATACAGCAGCAGCTCCGCGCCGCCGAGCATCATCGCGCGCGCACATTCGGGGAACCACTGGTCCCAGCAGACGCCGGTGCCGATGTGTCCATGCCGCGTCGACCAGACGCGGAACCCGGTGTCGCCGGGCCGGAAGTAGAACTTTTCCTCGTAGCCGGGGCCGTCGGGAATGTGACTCTTGCGATAGACGCCGAGCACGCGGCCGTCGGCGTCGATCATCGCGAGCGAGTTGTAGTAGTGCGGGCCGTCTTTTTCGAAGAACGAGATCGGCAGCACCACGCCGATTCCGGCGGCGAGATCGCAGAAACGCCGGATCGTCGGGTTGTCCGCGAACGGACGCGCTTCGGCGAACCAGTGCTCGTCTTCGACCTTGCAGAAGTACGGGCCTTCGAAGAGCTCGGGCGCCAGCACCACGCCGGCCCCGCGAGCCGCAGCCTCGGTGATGAGCTCTTCGACGCGCGCGACGTTCTGCTCGCGGGTGCCGCCGAGCGCGCACTGGACGACGCCGACCGTGATGATCCGGTTCGTCATCGCGCAGCGTCTCCGGGGGCGGCCGGTTCCTGCTGCGTGATGCAGTGGAATGCGCCGCCGCCGGTCAGGATTGCCCGCGCCGGAAGACCGACCGTTCGGCGCCCCGGGAAACACGACGCGATCACCGAGATGGCTTCGCCGTCGTAACGGCTGCCGTAGGTCGGAACGACGATCGCCGTGTTCGAGATGTAGTAGTTCACATAGCTCGCGGGCATCGGCTCGCCGTCGGCATTTTCGATGATTCCCGGCGATGGAAGCGTGACGACGTCGAGCGAATGTCCGGACGCGTCGCGCATCGTGCGAAGGTCGTCGACGACCGCGGCCAGCACGTCACGATTCGGGTCGCCCTCGTCGCGCGCTTCCATGCACAGCACGCGGCGCGGTCCGGCAAACCGTACCAGCGTATCGACGTGACCGTCGGTGTGATCGTTGAGGAGTCCGTCGCCGAGCCACAGCAGCTTGTCGACGCCGAGCGCATCGAGGACGTGGGCTTCGACATCGGCCTTGGTCATCGTCGGATTGCGATTTGCGTTGAGCAGGCACTGGCTCGTCGTGATCGCCGTGCCCTGGCCGTCGACTTCGATCGCGCCGCCTTCGAAGATCATCGGCACGTCGAAGCTGTGCAGGCCGCTAGCCTGGCGAACCGCGCGCGCGAGCGCGAGATCGGCCGGGAAAAGATACTTTTCTCCCCAGCCGTTGAAGCGAAAGCAGACGGCTGCCACTTCTCCCGATTCGCTCGTCGTAAAAACCGGGGCCGTGTCGCGAAGCCAGATGTCGCCGTACGGGATGCGATGAAAGCGGGCCGCGAGGCCGCTGAGCGCTTCGGTGGCGGCGCGCTCGGCCTCGTCACCGGCGACGAGCACTTCGAGAAGCTCCGGATTGGCGCCCGACTCCGCGGAAGCGATCGCGCGGCAGAGCGCGGTGAACTCGCGCTGGGCGTCGGCAAGATCGTCCTGCCAGAGGTCGGCGGCCGCGGGCCATGCCAGCCACACGGCGCGGTGGCGCTCCCATTCCGCCGGCATGCGGAAGCCCGAGCCCTTCGGGGTGTCGATGCGGACATCAGCCCGCCGTGGAGCGATCACGTCATGCACGGCGCCTTCATGCCTGTGTCCCGGGGAGCGTTGCAAACGCGTGCGTGGTCTCACAGTTCGGCGACCACGCGCATCCATTGGACCCCTGCGCGAACCGTTGCGCCAAATTTCGCGCACCGGACTGACTCCTGCCGCGGGTGAGTCGGCGTGCGCAAAGTCCGTCTTGGAAATACCCTCTTCGTAGTGACTCGAGTCGTTGACAGAGCCTTCGCTCGCAGTCATCACCATCGCGTCCTGCGGGCGCCCGGAAAACAGGAGGTTCGCAATGAAGATCCTCGTGATTGGCGGCACAGGCCTGATCGGCTCGAAGACCGTCGCGATTCTTCGCCAGGGCGGCCACGAGGTGGTCGCGGCATCGCCGAAAACCGGCGTCAACACGATCACGGGCGAAGGACTGGCGGAGGCCGTCGCCGGCACAGACGTGGTGATCGATCTGGCCAACTCGCCTTCGTTCGAAGACAACGCGGTGCTGGAGTTCTTCGAAACCTCCGGACACAACCTTCACGCTGCCGAAGCTGCAGCCGGCGTCGGTCATCATGTCGCGCTGTCCATCGTCGGAACCGACCGCACGCCCGACAACGGCTATTTCCGCGCCAAGGTCGCGCAGGAGAAGCTCATCGAAGCCTCCGCCATCCCGTACACCATCATCCGCTCGACCCAGTTCCTGGAGTTCCTCGGCGGCATCGCCGATTCGAGCCCGGCGTCTGAAGCCTATCCGGCTGGAAAGGCGATCCGGATCTCACCGGGCTTGTTCCAGCCGATCGCAGCGGACGACGTCGCCGTCTTCGTCGCCGATGTGGCGCTGGCGGCGCCGCGGAACGGCATCGTCGAAATCGCCGGTCCCGAACGAGCGCCGTTTCACGAGATCATCGCGCGCTATCTGAAGGCAGTCGGCGACCCGCGCAAGGTCGTAGCCGATCCCGAGGCTCGTTACTTCGGCGGCAAGGTCGAAGAGCACTCGCTCGTTCCGTTGGGCGAAGCACGCCTCGGCCGCATCGGTCTCGACGAATGGCTGCGTCGCTCGCCGGTGCGCAGGGCAATGTGATCTTCACAAGCGAGCGGAAGGAGTCACTTCATGAAAAAGCTTCTTTTTTTGCTCCTCGTCGCCACGCTGCCGTTCGCCAATGCCTCCGCCGAAACCGCGGCGTCAAAAAACGCCAAGGTCACGCTCGTCTACGAGCACGAGCTTCCGAACGTTCCCGGCAAAAGCATCAAGGGAGTGCTCGTCGAATACGGCCCGGGCGGCTACTCGCCTGGCCACACGCATGCCCGATCGGCTTTCATCTACGCGACCGTGCTCGAGGGCGCCATCCGCAGCCGAATCAATGACGAACCCGTGAAAACGTACGAGGCGGGCCAGAGCTTTACCGAGATGCCCGGCGACCGTCACAGCGTCAGCAGCAATGCGAGCGAGACGAAGCCGGCCAGGCTTCTTGCAGTGTTCGTCGTGGACACGGGCGAGACCGAGCTTACGATTCCGATGGGAAATTGAGCGACGCATGACGACCGGCCCGACCTCGCCGCCGCGCGCCGGTTCATCCGAATGGCATCACGACGAGCTCGCTGCGGGCGGCCTTCGCTTTCACGTCGTACGTGCAGGCGATGGGCCAGCCGTGCTCCTGCTGCACGGATTCCCCGACTTCTGGTACTCGTGGCGATACCAGATTCCGGCGCTCGCAGCCGCAGGCTTCCGCGTCATCGCTCCGGATCTTCGCGGCTACAACGCATCCGACAAACCATCAGGGGTCAAAGCCTACGACATCGATCTGCTGGCCGCGGACGTCGCCGCTCTTGCCGATGCGACCGCGACCGGCCGCGTGCATCTCGCCGGGCACGACTGGGGCGGAATCGTCGCGTGGTATGCTGCCATGCAGTACCCGGAGAAATTCCAGAGCCTCGTCGTGCTCAACGCGCCCCACCCCGCAACGTTCGCGCGTGACCTGTTCACCACGCGGCAGTGGCTGCGATCGTGGTACATGTTTTTCTTCCAGCTGCCCGGACTTCCGGAAGCGATGGTACGGCTGGGCAATTTCCGGTCGCTCGACGAGACGTATTCGCGCGAGGTATTCGGACGCGACGCGTTCGCGCACCGCGAGATCGACGATTACAAGGCTGCGCTCGCGATGCCGGGCGCGCTGACGTCGGCCATCAACTACTATCGTGCGGCGTTTCGGCGCTTCGTGCGTGCGCCGCGCGGCGAGCACCGGCCGATCGAAATCCCCACGCTGCTGCTGTGGGGCGACCGCGACAGGCACCTCGGCAGCAGCCTTACGGTCGGACTCGACCCATGGGTTCCCGATCTCAAGGTCCGGCATTTCCCGGACGCGGGCCACTGGCTGCAGCTGGACGAGCCGGACATCGTCAACCGCATGATGATCGACTTTTTCTCGAGCGCTTCGCGATAAGGGACGCGCAGGAACGCGAATCGATCGAAGCTGCTTTTTGTCGAGTTACTTTTTGGCGGTCACCATCACGACGTCGCCGGGCTTCTTCGCCCATTTCGCGCTCCATTCCTTGATGCAGGCCGGCAGGGCATCGAAGCTCGATTGCCGCGAATAGACCCGAACCTTACCGCCCGAGAGCATCGCAGCGTTTACCGTGTTCCTGCCGGCATCGACGCACAGCACCGCGTTCTCCTCGCCGCCCATGTGCGGCGCGTTCCCATCCGTCGAAAGCGTGCCGCCGGTGAGCGCTATCGGGCCCATCACCGAAAGGTTGTTCTCGAGATGCTTCAGTTCAGCGCCGACCACGTGCTTGAGCTCCCGAGCAACGAGCGGATCCTTGAGGAACTTGGCGAGCTCATAGCTGCCGACGTACTTCGCCAGTGCGGTCTTCTGGGCATCTGTTCGCGGCTCGTCGCCGGCATGGGCAGCGGCGACGGATATTGCGAAACAGGCGAACGCGATTCCTGCGATTCTCATGGATGGTTCTCCGAGGGATTGCTGAGGTGGTGCAAATCACTCCACGCGCTCGACGTTGAGCCCACTTGCCGGCTTGCCCACGCCAAGACAAATAGAGCGTATCCGAGGATGATTCTTCGCCCGGCCGCATGCGGAATCAGGTCCTGTCGGCAATGTTCGCCGGCGTCCACGGCGCGACCTTCAGCAGCAGCAGCATTCCGGGCAGCGTCATCACGAAGCACAAGAGGAAGAAGTCGACGTAGCCGAGCTGCTCGATGAGCCGGCCGGCATATGCGTTGACGACGGTGCGCGGCACCGCCATCAGGCTCGTAAACAGCGCGAACTGCGTGGCCGCGTAGGCCGGACTCGTCGTGCGCGCAATGAACGAAACGAATGCGGTCGTCCCAAGCCCGACGCCGAACGCTTCGATGCCGATCACCACGGCGAGCTGGAGAAGCCGCGCCGTATCCGGCGGCGCGGGTCCTCCGGCGGCGAGCCACATGAAACCGAGGATGGCCAGCGCCTGCGCGGCGCCGAAGATCCACAGCGCGCGGTCGATGCCGAGCCTCAGCATCCACAAGCCGCCGAGCAGCCCGCCCGCCACGCTGCACCACAGTCCGGCGTTCTTCGCGACGATGCCGATGTCGGTCTTGGAAAACCCCATGTCGAGGTAGAACGGCGTCGCGAGCGCCGTCGCGAGCGAGTCGCCGAGCTTGTAGAAAAACACGAACGCGAGCACGAGCGCCGCGCTCTTCCAGCCATGGCGGCTGAAGAACTCGACGAACGGCTCGACGATCGCATCGCTGAGCGTGCGCGGAGCGGCGTGGTACGACTCGGGCTCGCGAATCGAGAGCGACAGGATCAGGCCCGGAACGAGGAACGCGGCCGTGATCGCGAATACCTGGAACCACGGAAGCCGGTCGGCAAGAAACAGCGACAACGAGCCGGGCACGAGCCCGGCCATCTTGTATGCGTTGACGTAGACGCCGTTGCCGAGGCCGAGCTCGGTTTCGGTCAGCAGCTCACGCCGATACGCATCGATCGCGATGTCCTGCGTGGCCGACAGCAGCGCGACCAGCGACGCGATGGCGGCAACCAGCGTCACCTGCGTCTTCGGATCGAGTGTGCCGAGCGCGACGACGGCGGCGAGAAGGCCGAGCTGCGAGAGGAACATCCAGCTTCGCCTGCGGCCGAAGCCGATCGGATCGTAGCGGTCGACGAGCGGCGCCCACAGGAATTTCCACGTGTACGGAAGCTGGACGAGCGCGAATGCGCCGATGGTCGCGAGCGACAGCTCTTTGGTCTTGAGCCACGCCGGAAGGAGATTGAACAGCAGGAACAGCGGAAGACCGGACGAGAACCCGACGACGGCGCAGATCGCCATCTTGCGCCAGTCGGTGCGCGGCTTTGCACCCGCCGCTTCACCGGCGGCTTCTGCGCCCTCCACAACCTCGTCCGCCACCGACCGATGGTACATGGCGCCGGATGCGCGCGCAGCCGGCCGGCAGAAGGTTTCTGTGCAGCAGCGTGTCGCACGTTCCGACGCGCCGCTGCGCGCGAGCCCCGCGGCCCGTCGCTAACTTCTGCTCAACGCTTCGTGCCCCATGCGTTCCAGTACGTGATCTCGCGGCTCGGGATCCGTTTCGCCGGCTTGAAGTCTTCGCCGGAGAAATACGCGACCGGCAGCAGCGCGGCCTGCGTGATCTCGGGCGGAATGCCGAGGATAGCGGCGGCTTCGGACTCGAACATCAGATGGATCGTCGTCCACGCCGATCCGAGGCCGCGGGCCCTGGCGGCCAGCATGAACGACCAGACCGCCGGCAGGATCGATCCATACATCGAGGCTTGCGCGAACTGCGGCTGCGATTCGAAGCGGCCCTCGATGCACGGGATCAGGAACACCGGCGCCTGCTCCATCGTCTGCGCGAGGTAGACGGCTGAGTCGATTACGCGCGGCAGCTGCCTGGTGCGAGGGTCTTCGTCGGGGCGCTCGGGGCGCGGCATCTGCGCGTACAGCTCGAAGCCTTTGCGATACAGGTCGGCGAGCGCCTTTTTCTTGCCCGCATCGGTCACGACCATGAACGACCAGCCCTGCTGGTTCGATCCGGTCGGCGCCTGAGTCGCGATGTCGATGCATTCCTGGATCAGCGCGGGATCGACCGGTCGTGAGTAATCGAGCCGTTTTCTCACCGAGCGCGTCGTCGTCAGAAGCCTGTCGGTTGCTGCAAGATCCATATCGGTTCTCCTTCGAGGTTGCGTAAGGGTCGCGTGCTACTATCGCGAAAACGGGACATGTGCATTTTTGCTGGCAAATTTTAAATGTACCTGTCCCCATTTTACGGCCGGGACAAAGTCGGCGAGAACTGGCCGACCGGGCGGCGCTTCCACCATGCTCCGGTCTCGCGGTGGGCGGTCCAGTCGGTGAATTCGTACTCATAGAGCATCGCGCGCACGTGGTGCGGAGGCTTGCCGTGAAACGGATCGGATGCCAGCAGCGCGATGACGTCGGGTGATCCTTCGAGGAGCCGCCGCTCGAGCTCGACCAGCCAGGGACTCCTTCGCCAGTCGTCCAGCGCAGCGAACCACATCTGCCAGTCGAGGCGCGGCTGGTGCGGTGCGACGAATCGCGGCCGCCGCGCAACGTCGACGGGTTTCCATCGGAACGGATATTCGACCCACTGCTGGCCGTCCTCGCTGCCTTCGAGAATGACCTCGGGGCGGTGCTTGGTCATGACCGAAAACAGTCCGTAGCTGCTCGTCACGTGCCACGGCTCGAGCACGGCAACGAGCTTCAGTACCGGCGGAGGAAGCACGTCGAAGCCGCGAAAGCGCGCGATCATCAGCGCGCCGCCGCAGACGGCAAGCGGCAGCGCAACGATCGCCAGCACGGCGGTACGCAGCATCGCGGCGTGCGACCTGACGACCGGCTCGCGCGGCCAGCGACCGGCAACGAGTCGTTTCGGCTGCACGCGGTCGAGCATCGCATCGATCGCATCGTCGTCGAGCAGCGAAAGGCAAAGCGACGCCGACAGCAGGTTGAAGAACGTATAGTTGCCGGTCGCCGCGATCAGGAACTGCAGCCCGACCAGCAGGAAGAATCCGGCCAGCCGCGCGCGTCGCGGCCCGAGCGCGAGCCACGATGCGCCGAGCTCTACTCCGAACATCATCGCGCACGAGAATCTCTGCAAGACAGCCGGAAGCTGGTTGGCGAGCCACGCGGTCCACGTCGGCAGCGGCTGCGTCCAGTAGTGGTACTCGAGCGCAGTCAGGTTCCACCACACCGGATCGTTGCTGAGGAGCTTCACCGCGCCCGAGGCGAACATCAGCCGGAACACGAGCCAGCGAAACATCCAGATGACGACCGGAGACGGCTCCGGATCATAACCGGCCTGCTGACGAAGCCGCATCGGCGCGAGAAAGATCGCAAGGAACCCGGTTTCGAGCAGAAGGATGTCCCACTGGAATCCAAGAAAGACGCGCCCGATCTGGTACAGCGAAAAATACAGCAGCCAGCAGAGGAGCGCGGTGATCGTCGGCAGCACGCCCATCATCAGTAGCAGTGCGCTGGCTGCGCCTGCCCAGCACACGCCGGTCAGCATCGCATCGCTTGCGCCGAGCCAGAACACCGTCGGATGCGCCTGCCACGCGTCGGGGCCGAGACGCTGCGACAGGTAGTCGAGATACTGCGCTGCCGGCAGGATTCCGCGTGCGCCGTAGAGGCCCTTGATCTGGACGGCCAGTGAGACGAACGCGATCAGATAGACGAGCGCGATCGACCGGAGCAGGAGGCGCGCGGCTGCGGCGCGCGGTCGCGGCCCGTTCATTCCCTTCGGAGCCGTTCGGCTGGTAGCCTCGGCACGTGAGCGGAGACGTGCGCCAGGACCGCGACCAGAACATCGACCGGAAGATCGATGAGGAAAGGATCGTCGTCTGCAGCGCGGACGCGCTCGGCGAAAACCAGACGGTCAAGTTCCGCATCACGCGCGGGCCGGGCGAAGGCTTCGTGATCCGGCACAACGGGGAGCTTTACGCCTACCGCAATGAATGCCGGCATATTCCGCTTACGATGGACTGGGTGGAAAACCGTTTCCTGTCGCGCGACGGATGCTGGATCCAGTGCGCGACGCACGGTGCGCGCTATGAGATCGCGACAGGACTTTGCGTGGCCGGTCCGCCGGCAGGTCTTGTGCTTCATCGATTGCCCGTCACGGTCGAGGACGGGACCATCATCGTGCGCGTTGCGGCCGGCGAGGTCGATCCGCGGCGCTAGCGATTCGCCTGGCTACGGGCAGCTGAGCGCGACCGGCTGCCCCACCGAGTAACGCAGCAGCGGCAGCGCGTCACTCGAGGTCACGCCGCCCGGGGACGACACGTCGCAGACTTCCGCAGGACAGGTCGTCGAGCCGACGGCACCCTTCAGAGCCTGCAGCGCATCGGTGGCGGTGATGTCGTCGTCGCTGTTGGCATCGCCGCAGCGGGGCTCCGGCGCCATCTGCCAGCCGATGTCGGACAGTATCGCGAGCGTGATGCGCAGGCTGTGCGGCGCCGGGCTCGTGATGTACGGCTCCATCAGCTCGTTCGGAGCGACGGCCGTGTCGAGATGCGCGACCGACGAACCGGGCTGGTAGAAAATCGGCGCGAACAGCTGCACCGCTCCGTCGAGACGCTTTCCGCGCGTGATCGTCTCGGCCGCGTCGATGACGGCCGGGCCGGCCCAGACCAGCGCCGTGTTGTCGACGATCGCGCGCTGGCGCTGCACGTCCGACATGCGCGAGACCTGCTTCGGATTGATATTCCGGTCTTCGACGTTGTCGATGTAGGCGTCCTGAAAGTTGAAATACATCTGGCCGGTGTTCGGGTCGATGAGATCGAGCACGCCGAGACCGTGACCGATCTCGTGCAGCACGACCGACAGGAAGTCGATGTCCCCTCCGGCGTTGCCGTCGACACCGTAGTAGAAGCCGAGACCGCCGAGCACGAGATCGCCGTCCACTTCCGAATTGAACTGCGACTGGATCTCCGGGCACTGGTCGCCGAGAAGCTCGATCGGACAATCATTGGGAACGCGGTCGTTCAGGTCGCTTCCGCGGAACTGGTTGGCGAGCGCGGCGACGTACCACGTCTCGGGCTTGGCTACGCCGGGAAAATCGCGGTGCACCGTGGTCGGTGCGGCCTGGCCGAGAATGGCCCCGAACTCATCGCCCTGCAGATCGTCGAAGCTCGCGCTGACGATGATCGGCACGTTTCCACGAAGGCGCAGGCCCCAGGCTTCGGCGGCATACTGGAAAACGTAGTAACGCTGCTCGCCGAGCGTCGTCCCGGGGTTTCGGCCGACCGGGGCGACCGGCGTGTCATCGTTGAAGCCCTCGTCGCCCGTATTGGTGCTCGTGACGATGATCTGGACGGCGCCGGCCGGAGTCGCCACAGCGGCAAGCATGACGCCGAGCAGAGGCGCTGCCAGCCAGAGGTTCGTTCGCGATGATTTGATGCAGCGTCTCATGATTGCCCCCGACGATACCGAGCCGTGGAAACTGTGACCAGCGGTCCGGCAAAAGAGAACATGGAACTCACGGTCTTCATGCCTGCGGACACGTCAGCGAAACCGGCTGTCCGACCGAGCGGCGAAGGACGAGCAGCGCGTCGGCTGTGGTCACACCGCCAAAATTGTTCACGTTACAGACCGCGAGCGGACACGCGCCGTTTCCGACCGCCCCCCTGAGAACCATCAGGGCGTCGCTCGTGGACACGCTGCCGTCTCCGTTGGCATCTCCGCAGACCGCGTTGGCGTGCTCCGTCCAGCCCATGTCGGCGAGCATCGCGACCGTGATGTCGAGGTTGTGCGGCTGCGGATCCGACAGGTATGGCTCCATCAGCTCGTTCGGGCTCGCCACCGTGTCGACGTGCGAGACCGACGAACCGAGCTGGTAGATCGACGGCGCGAAGACCTTGAGCGCTCCGTCGACGCGTCGCCCCGCCGCCAGACCGCCCGCCGCGGCGAGCGTAGCGGCGCCGGTGAAGACGAGATTGCCGTCCGCGCGCAGCGCGATCTTGCGCTGCGTGTCGGTCATTGCCGAAAGCTTGCGCGGAGTGAGCAGCATGTCCTCGAGCAGGCTGAGGTACGGATCGTCCTCGCCATTGAACTTTACGCCGTTCGGATCGACGAGCGTCAGGAATCCGAGACCGTGTCCGATCTCGTGCAGCAGCACCGACAGGAAGTCGATGTCGATGCCGTTGTTGCCGTCGACGCCGTAGTAGAAGTCGTGAAGGCCGAGCACGACGGGCCCGTCGACGTCGCTGTTGAAGTTGGCCTCGATCTCCGGACAGTGGTTGCCGGCAAGCGCAATCGGACATTCGCCGGGCAGCAGGTCGTTCAGGTCGATGCCGATGCGCTGGTTCGCGAGCGCGGCGACATACCAGGTCGACGGCTTGGGCGCGTTCGTGAAGTCGTCGTGCACGGTGGTCGGCCGTGCGAAGCCGAGCACTGCACTGACGCTCGTGCCGCCCTGCTGCGAGAAGCTCGCCGATACAACGATCGGAACGTTTCCGCCGAGACGCTCGCTCCAGATGTCGGCCGCGTACTGGAACAGAAAGAGCCGCTGCGCTCCGAGCGATCTGCCTGGATTGCCGCCCACCGGCTGCACGGGCGACGGATCGTTGAAACCCTTGCCCGGCAGGTCGTTGTTCCTGATGGTGATCGTGACGGCGGAAGCCGTCACGGGAACCGCGACGAGCGAACATGCGACCAGCAGAGCGGCCGTTCCGATCTTTCGATACACGGATAGAATGCGATGCCCGTCCCCCATGGCTCATGCGGACCATAGCAGCGGCCGGGAACGCCGACAATGACTCGAAATCGCTCTTTCTGCCGAGTCGGCCGCACGTTTGGCTCCCGGCGTCCGGCCGACTATTCCTTTAGTTCGTCCTTGAATAACGAGACGACGCGGCGCCACGCGTCAGTCGCGGACTTTTCGTCGTAATCCGGACGCTCGTCGCAGAAGAAGCCGTGACCGACGCCCGGGTAGACGACGACTTCGTGTCGTACGCCTGCCGCCTCGAGGGCCGAGCGGATCTTTTCGACGTCCGAGGCCGGAATGTAGCCGTCGTTTTCGCCGAAGAAGCAGGCGATGCGTCCCTTGATCTTCGGCGTGAGCTCGACGGTCGCGGGCCCGGGCCCCATTCCGCCGGCAATCCCTCCGCCGTAGAAACTCGCGGCGGCTGCGATCGGCAGCTCGCACGCGGTGCGGTACGCCATGTGTCCGCCGAAACAGAATCCGATCGCTCCGATGCCTTTGCCGCCGACATCGCTGCGACCGCGCAGCCAGTCGTACGCCGCGCTCACGTCGGCCTGGATCTCCTGCGGCCGCACCTGCTGCATCAGACCGATGCCGCGCGCCAGGCCGTCGGCGTCATAGCCGAGCTCGATGCCCGGTGCGGTTCGATAGAAGAGCTCCGGCGCGAGCGCGACGTAACCCTCGGCGGCCACGCGGTCGGCGACGGACTTGATGTGGTGATTGACGCCGAAAATCTCCTGATAGACGAGCACGCCCGGCAGTCTGGAACGGTTGCCGTCATCCGAAGGGCGTGACAGGTACGCCGGCATCGACGCCGCACCGACGGGAATCTGGACTCTCTCGCTTTTCGTATTCATGCCTGAACCTCCGGTCGAGCGGAGCTAGCACGAGACGGAATCGGGGCGAAACCCGCGCATTTCCTGCGCAAACATCGGCCGGACGCTTCGCCAGCTGCCTTTCGGCCACGGAGATCACGATGGAACGCAAGCACACACGCTACGAAGTCGATCGCGGAGTCGGAGTCCTGACGCTCAACCGTCCCGACCGGCTCAACGCCTTCACCAACACGATGCTCGCCGAGATGATCGAAACGTTCCAGGAAGCGAGCCGCGACGACAACGTGCGCGCGGTGGTCGTCACCGGCGCGGGCAAGGCGTTCTGCGCGGGCGCGGATCTCGGCGGCGGTGGAAAGACGTTCGATGCGGGCGCGGGCGGTGCGGATGTGGGCCTGACCGGGCACCGCGACGGCGGCGGTCAGGCCACGCTCGAGATCTTCGCGTGCCGCAAGCCGGTGATTGCCGCCATCAACGGCGCGGCGGTCGGCGTCGGCATCACGATGACGCTGCCGATGGACATCCGCGTGGTCGCGGAAGATGCCAAGATCGGTTTCGTGTTCGCACGCCGCGGCATCGTGCCCGAGGCATGCTCGTCGTGGTTCCTGCCGCGCATCGTCGGGATCTCCAAGGCCGTCGAGCTGTGCGTGACCGGCCGCGTGTTCCGCGCGTCGGAGGAAGCCGCGTCGGGCCTTTTCAACCACATCGTTCCGGCCGACCAGGTCCTCGACAAGGCGATGTCGATCGCACGCGAGATCGCCGACAACACCAGCGCGGTGTCCGTCGCGCTTGCGCGCGCGCTGCTGTGGCACGGCCTCGCGCAGCCCGATCCGCAGCACGCGCACATCATCGACTCGAAGTGCATCTTCTGGGCCGGCCGCGGAGCCGACGCATACGAAGGAGTGCAGAGCTTCCTCGACAAACGCCCCGCCAAATTCACGATGAGCGCATGGAAAGACATGCCGGACTTCTATCCCTGGTGGATCGAACCGAAAGTATGACGACGTCGAGCTACGGACCGGACACGGAGAAAGGGTCGAGATGCGAGGCGGAGCCCGCGAGAGAGAGCGTAAGCGTACTTCCCGTACGCTGAAGCGAACGACGCGGCGACAACGAAGCAGATCGGCCCTTTCTACGCGTCCGGAGCCACGAGCGAGCCGATAAGCAACACTCGACTAGACGCGACACTCCGGAAATTCAGCAATCTCTTTCAGCCAGTCGAACGAGTACATGCCGGTCGAGTGGCCGTCGGCCCACAGGAAGCGCAGCGCATAGCGGCCGACGGGCTCGTAACCGGTGACGCGCGCGCCGGTCGTTTCGACGAAGCGAGTCTCGCTCGAATGGCCCTGGCACTGCGCGCACGGACACCAGCCTCGCAGGCCGCGGAACGAGTACGACGTCGTCTTTCCGTCGCTCCATGCAATGCGTACCTCAGACTTCGCGTCGTCGATCGTCACGGTCGACGGCTCGGGACCGTAGAGCTCATCGCGTACGCGCGCGAGCGAACCTTCGATCGCGGCGGCAAGATCGAGATAGCGGCGCGAGACCGGATCGGCGGGATCCGCCACGACGATCGGGCGGCCGGCATCGCCGCTCTCGCGAACCTTCATCTCGATCGGAAATTCCGCGAGCACCGGCGCGCCGATCTCGCGCGCGATGCTGTCGGCCGTGAGCTCGCCGAACACGTCGTCGCGAGTCCCGCATTTCGGGCAGACGTAGCCGGCCATGTTGATTGCGACGCCGAGGATCGGCGTGTTGACGCGCCGGAACATCGCGACGCCGCGCGTAACGTCGGCAAGCGCGACGTCCTGCGGCGTGGTCACGATCAGGCCGCCGTCGAGCGGCACCTCCTGCGCGAGAGTCAGCGGAATGTCGCCGGTGCCGGGAGGAAGGTCGACGATCAGGTAGTCGAGCTCGCCCCACGCGACGCCGCGCAGGAACTGTTTGGTCGCGCTCATCGCCATCGGTCCGCGCCACACGACGGGCGCCTGGTCGTCGAGGAAGAACCCCATCGACATGATCCGGATGCCGAAGGCTTCGACCGGCGCGAGCAGGCGCGAGCTCTCGTCGGGATGCGGGAGCTCCTTGATGCCGAACAGGATCGGAGCGCTCGGACCATAGATGTCGACGTCGGCGAGGCCGACCTTGCGGCCGAGAGCCCGCAGCGCGACGGCCAGGTTGGCGGCCACGGTCGATTTGCCGACGCCTCCCTTGCCGCTCGCGACCGCAATGATGCGCGCGACGCCGTCGATCGGCGGCTGGCGCGAAACTCCCGGTGCCGACTCAGGCATGACCGGCCACCTCGCGTTCGGCCTTGATGCCTTCGGCAACGCGCTCGGCCAACGCGCGGAACGCGGCGGCCACCGGACCGTCCGGATCGGAGACGACAATCGGCGAACCGGCGTCGCCCGATACGCGCACCGCGCGTGCCAGCGGGATGCCGCCGAGCACCGCGATTCCGAAACGATTGGCGACCCGCGCGGCGCCGCCGTCGCCGAACAGATGGGCTTTTTCACCGCAGCCCGGGCACACGTGAAAGCTCATGTTTTCGATGACACCGAGCACCGGAACCTGCGCCTGCTGAAACATCTTTACGCCCCGCTCCACATCCGCGAGCGCAACGTCCTGCGGCGTCGTCACGATGATCCCGGCGTCGAGCGCGACCTGCTGCGTAAGCGTCATCTGAACGTCGCCGGTGCCGGGCGGCAGATCGAGCACGAGCACGTCGAGCTCGCCCCAGGCCACGTCGCGAAGAAATTGCGTGAGCGCCTTGGTCAGCATCGGGCCTCGCCAGATCAGCGGTGCGCCGTCGGCAACGAAAAAGCCCATCGAGACCAGCCGGACGCCGTGCCTGACGGCCGGGATGAATCTGCCGTCGGCATCGCTGGCGCCGACGCCTTCCGAACCGCCATCGCCTGCTCGGCCCCGGCGAATGCCGAACATCGTCGGAATGCTCGGTCCATAGATGTCGGCGTCGAGAAGACCGACGGCCAGCCCGCGGGCTGCCAGAGCGACGGCCAGATTGGCCGCGACGGTCGATTTGCCGACCCCGCCCTTTCCGCTGGCAACCGCGATCATACGAGCGATACCGGGGACTTGCGCGGGCCCGCGGCCCATCGCCTTGGCCGTTTCGCGGGCCTGCGCGGGCTTGTCGACCGACGGTCGTTCGACGACGACATCGATGCGCGAGGCGCCGGTACGGCCTGCGAGCATGCCTTCGACATCGGCGACGATCTGCCGGATGACGTCCTGGTTGTCGCTGAGAATGCTGAGTCGGACCTCGACGCGATCCGGATCGACGACGATTTGCTTGATGAGCCCGAACGAAACGATGTCTCTCGTGAAGCCGGGGTACTTGACCCCCTTCAGGAGTTCCTTGATTTCATTTTCAGTCATGAGGCCCGGCGTCCCGGTGCTTCGAGTTCGCTGTTGTTGGTTTCCAACGGTGAGGAAATCTGCAATGCTCGCGGAAACGTTAAGGGATGTCGGTCATTGGCTGATGTCAAACGGTCCGGCGGCCGGGCACAACGGGTAGTGCACGGTTGTCTGGAGGGGGTTCTCCTTACAATCTTGACGTACCCTCAGGATTGGGGCTAAGTCTGCGCGGCGTTTCGGCCCGATACCCCGCGACAGGAATAAAGAATGGGATTGCCACGTTATCTTCGCTCCGCGGCTGCAGCACTTTCGCTTTTCGCCGTCCTGCCTGCGCCGCCGGCGTCGGCCGACTGCCCGACGGGGAGCGGAATCGAATTTCCATTCCTGACGCAGGACCAGTTCGTCTGCCAGCGCGTGACGTTCAACGCGACGGTCGACTACTTCTACAGCTTCATTTCGGCCCGCCAGGACTGCTTCAGCAAAGAGATTTTCGAGCAGGTCGCTCCGAACTCTCTCGACTGCCTGGCTCCGATCACGTCCGACGTGCCCGGCACCACCGGCGATGAAGACACCGACCGCCGGCTTCGCGTCGCCGAGGCCCAGCTGACGAGCGCGATCCTGACCGCCTGCACGAACGTCGACCTGTCCGTCCTCGGGTTTCCGGGCTTCTGCGACGACGCGACCCCGACCACTCCGTACGACGCGTTCGATCATCTCCAGTGCCTGCTGACCCGGTCCCAGAATCTCGGCTCGTTCATCATCGACACCGAGCATCCCGATCCGATGCCGCTGCACCTCGAGTTCAACGAGGAGAGCTGCCAGGACCAGCTCGCGCGACTTTCGTCGCGCCTGACGAGCACCGAGTTCGAGCGCCGCGGGCGCTGCGTCCTCAAGCAGATGGCCGGCAACCTCGAGCTTCCGCCCGACGTCGACTGCCGGCGCGAAGTGGATCTTCAGGCACCGGGAACCGGACTGGGCGAGCTCGACGCCGACATCGTCGATTCGCACAACCACATCCTGCGCTTCCTGCCGAGCGCGTGCCCGGGCATCAACCTGATGAATCTCGGGTTCCCGTGGCGATGCGAAGGACCGGACAACGGCTCGGTCTTCCCGCTTCCCGAGCTCGTTGAGTGCATGTTCGACTTCCACCACGACGACGTCTTCCGTTTCGTCGACCTGATCTTCCCGTGCAGCACCAAGTGCGGCAACGGCTTCCTCAACGCCGAGGAAGACTGCGACGACGGCGACAACTTCTACATGTTCGGCGACTTCTGCCGCCGCGACTGCAGCCAGGTGCTGTGCGGCGACACCAACGACGACGGCGACCGCGACATCGTGGACGCGCTCTACATCCTGCGCTCGGCAGTCGGCCTCGAGGAATGCACGCTGCTCGTCTGTGACGTCACAGGCGACCTCAAGATCCGCGCGTCCGATGCACTGCGCATGCTGCAGCACGCGATCGGCCTGCCGGTCATTCTGAACTGCCCGGATCTCAGCACGACCTGCGGCAACGGCTTCCTCGAAGCGAAGGAAACCTGCGACGACGGCGACAGCCAGTTCGACAACGGTGACTTCTGCAACTCGGCCTGCCTGCTGGTGCGTTGCGGCGACACCGACGACAGCGGCGCGGTCACGATCCTCGATGCGCAGTACATCCTGAATGCATCGGTCGGAAACCTGCCGTGCGACCTGTTCGTCTGCGACATCACCGGCAACAGCATCATCAACTCGACGGATGCGCTGCGCGCGCTGATGTGGTCGGTCGGGCTGCCGATCAACTTCGCATGCCCGGCCCCGCCGCCGACTCCGCCGGCCCCGCCGATCACCTGACGGCATCCGGCCAGTATCCAGCGAACCGAAAGGGCGTCTTCCGCAAGGGAGACGCCCTTTCGACTTTTCACGCCCACGCGACGAGAACAGGCGCCATTCGGCAACCGTCAGGAGGCAAGCGAACATGGATCTCGGTCTGCGCGGAAAATCCGCACTCATCACCGGAGGCGCGTCCGGTCTCGGAAAGGAAACCGCACGCACGATGGCCGCCGAAGGCGTCCGCGTGATGATCGCCGACGTCAACCGCGAGACGCTCGATGCCGCGCGCACCGAGCTTTCCGGAGGCGGCGCGGAAGTCGCGGCCGTCGTGCTCGATGTGCGCAGCATGGACGCGTGCCGCTCGGCCGCTCAGGAGACGATCGCGAAGTTCGGCGCGCTCGACATCCTCGTCAATTCGGCCGGCATCGGCGGGCCGACGACGTTCTTCGCCGATACCGAGGCCGAGGACTGGACCGACCTCGTCGCGATCAACTTCCTCGGCGTGATGAACTGCTGCCGCGCGGTCACCGATCACATGATCGAGCGGCGCTCGGGCCGGATCGTCTCGATCGCGTCCGAAGCCGGCAAGGCCAACGAGAAACGCATGGTCGTCTACGGCGCCACCAAGGGCGGCGTGATCTCGCTGACGCGCGGGCTCGCCGCCGAGCTCGGTCGCTACAACATCAACGTCAATGCGGTGTGTCCGGGCGTCACGCGCACGCCGATGACGGCCTACATCGACGAGGACATGGAGCGGCAGGCTTCGCGCTTCTATCCGCTCGGACGTCTCGGCCAGCCCGAAGACATCGCGCCGATGATCACGTTCCTCGCGTCGGATCGCGCGAGCTGGATTACCGGGCAGGCGATCAGCATCAGTGGCGGGTTCGGGCGGAGCTGACGCCGACGTGACGCGCCTGCTCGCCGCCGCGGTCGTTGCCGCGGTCATGGTCTTCGCTTCGACCGGCTGCCGCCGACCGCAGCACGACGGCTGCGCCGACTGCAACGTCGTGCTGATCTCGATCGACACCCTTCGCGCGGATCACGTCGGTGCCTACGGCTATGCACTTCCGACGACCCCGCGGTTCGATGCGCTCGCAGCCAAAGGCGTGCTGTTCGAGAACGCGATCGCGCAGTCGTCGTGGACGCGCCCGGCGCACATGTCGATTTTTACCGGGCTGCATCCGCACGAGCACGGCTTCGTCTCGCTCGGCGACACGCGCCGCCTCGAAGACTCGATACCTACGCTCGCGACTGTGCTCAAAGACAAAGGCTACCAGACTGCAGCCTTCGTCGGCGGTGTGAATCTTTCGGCAAGCTTCGGCTTCAACCGGGGGTTCGACACGTACCGCAGCAACGGCAAATATTTTCGCGACAATCTCGAGGATATCCGATACTGGCTCGACCACAGGCCGCCGGGCAGATTCTTCCTGTTCCTGCAGGGCTACGATCCGCACACGCCGTATCTCAGCGATCCCGTCGATCGCCAGGTGTTCGGCCTTCCCGCTGCGCCGCCGCAAGCGTCGCACGGAGCGACATGCCGCAGCGAAGGACCAGTCTCGCGCATCGACCCGTACATCAAGGAATACGATGCCGCGACTCATCGCGGCGACCGGTACGTCGGCAAGCTCGTCGACGAGCTGACGGCACGCGGCCTCATGCAGCGAACGATCCTCGTCGTGCTTTCCGATCACGGAGAAGAATTTCTCGAGCATGGACGCTGCTTCCATCTGGCCACGCTCCATCGCGAAGTGCTGCACGTGCCGCTGCTGATCGTCGCTCCGGGTCTGGTGCCGCGCCGTGTTCCCGGCCTGGTCTCGGCATCGGTTACGATCGCGCCGACAGTGATGGAGCTTCTCGGAGGATCGATCGAACCGTTTCCCGGCCCCTCGCTCGTCGAGGCGGCCGCCGGCGGACCCACGCCCGACGATCTGATCGTCAGCGAGACGGAACGAACGGAGGCGCGACGTGGAGACGGACACGTTCGGTCGCTGACGACTGCTCGTGACAAGCTCATCCACTGGACGACCCAGAAGCGATTCGCGCTTTACGATGTGATCAAGGACCCCGGAGAGACGAGTGCCCTGACTGCCCCGGATCGTCAGCGCGAGCTCGCGGCCGAGCTCGATAAATGGACCGCGGCACATCCACCACGGGTCGAATCGCGGCGGGCACAGACGTCGGGAACATCCCAGGCAAGCGACGAACCCGACAACCCGGACGATCCCGACGATCCCGGAGGCTCCGATGACGAAGATCACCAGCGCCGCGCCGAGGACTTGAGGTCACTTGGCTATGCCGAGTGACCACAAACTCGAGGCACGGCGACGGAGGAAAGCCGTTTTGAACTGCTGCCTTTGCGCGACAACGGTTCATTGACACTTCCTGCGCCGGGGAGATAGCCTCCGCCGGTGTTCGACGATCGCCACCGACGGCCGCACGGGAGAGCCTGGGCTGTCGCTGCGCGAACAGCGATCGCAGTTTCCCTGCTGTTCTTCTTTCCTCTCGTCGCGCGGGCGCGCGACTGCGGCGACAACGTTGCAGGCAGCCGCATCGCCTGCGCGTGCGGTGATACCGTGATCAGCGACACGGTGCTCGCCGTGAGCGATCCTGTCGTCAACGGCCGCTGTCCTCATGGCGGACTCGTGATCGATGCAAACCCCTTTGCCGAAACCCTGACGCTGGACCTTCATGGACTGTCGCTCGTCGGCACGGGCGAAGGCGACGGGATCCTGGTTCATTCCGGCGGCAGCGATGGCGCCGTGATCACCGGGGGAGCAGGTGATCACCGCGCGCAGGTCGTCGGTTTTTCCGACGGCATCCACGTGCCGACCGGGCGCAGCGTGCGTCGCATCGAGAAGCTGGAGATCAAGGGCCAGCGGCGCCACGGCCTGCTGCTTCAAATGACGGGCACGCTCGTCCTCGACGTGCGCGCCACTCGCAACGGTGGCGACGGACTTCGCGTGTCCGGCCAGGGCGGCCGTCTGCTTGGAATCGAAGCGAGCGAGAACGCGGGCGCGGGTCTCCGCGTGCAGACGCGCTACACGATCATTCGCGCCGACGCACGGCGCAACGCCGACAGCGGAATCGTCCTGCATGGCTATCGGGACGACGTAAGCGAATGCGTCGCCAACGACAACAAAGGTTTCGGGATCATTCTCGGGGGCTCCAACAACAAGCTCGATCGCGTGGAGACGACCGGTAATTCCCGCGGCGGAATCGGAACCATCAACCGGAGGGACCAGTCATGAACAAGCCTCTTTGCACGATGGCGATCTGCGGATTGCTTCTCCTGCCATCGGCCGCACGAGCCGTCGATATCGCCGCAAGCGCGGACGACATCTGCCTGCCGGCGGAGGATCCGTGCGTGATCGACGGCGTTTTCGACGTGACCGGGCCACTCGATTTCGGCGGACGGACAGTCAACATCACATTGACGGGACGCCTGCGCGGCGTGCCGGGAGTGGACCTGTCGGCAGGCGCGATCCAGATCGCATCGGGTCCTGGCGAGAACGCCATCGATTCCGACGGCTCGGCAGGAGGCGACATCTCGCTGCGCGCGTATCGCTCGTGCTCGGGCGATCTTTCGTTCCTGTGCCGCTACGACAGCCAGTGCTCCTCGGAAGGCAAAGGGACGTGTACGGCCGGAAACACCGGGACGATCTACGTCGACAGTGGGCTCAGCACGGCGGGAAGCTCTCCCGGATCCATCCTCATCAGCTCGCCAGGCGACATCACGCTGACCCGCCGCGTAACCGCTACCGCCACACTCGCGGGCAGCAGCGGATCCGAGATCAACATCGGCACCGGCGGCTCGCTCTTCGCGTCGGGTGAGCTCGCCGCAGCGTCGGCGGGTGGCGAGTTCGACTATGAGACTGGCTACGGCGGATCGGTAACGGTCGGTGCTGCGGTGGATGCGAACATCGCGGGCGGTATCCGGGTCTGGGGCGCAGGCGAAGGTGGACAGGTCGACGTGAGTGCCGGTCGTGACGTGGTGATTACATCGAACATCACCGGCAACGCGGGAAAAGCCCTTTACGCGGGCGGCGGCCAGATCGATGTTGCGGCAGGACGCGACCTGAAGGTCACGTCGCCGATCGGGGAAACCTTCCCGCAGCAGATCAACAGCGATGGCGGCGGCAGCTTCTACTCCTACGGGTACGGCTACGGCGGCGGCCTGGCGAGCGGCTACGGAGGCTACCAGAGTTTCGAGGCGGGAAACGACCTCACGATCGGCAAGACCGCCACGGTCCACTCCAACGGCGGGCCCGCGGCGTCGGGCGGCGAACTGTGGTTCATTTCGGACGGAAATCTCGCCATCGACGGCACGATCCAGGCAAAGGGAACACCTCCGGCTTTCGGCTCCGATACCGGGGCTGCCGGCGGCAGGGTCTACCTGTTCGCGGACGATGACGTGAGCGTCGGCCGTACCGGCGTCGTCGACACCGCGTCCCCGCTCGGACAGGGCACCGTCTCGATCTACTCCGGCGGAAAGGTCACGATCGACGGAAGCGTCGACGTGCACGGCTTTGCATCGGAAAGTTACTACGGCGGGGTCGCAACCGGCGGGTATTTCAGTGCCGGCGGCGACACCGACGTGACGATCAGTGGGAAAGTGCGCGGCGGCGGCAACAACGGGTCCGGAGACTTCGACATCGACGTCTGCCGGCTGCACCTGACATCGACGGCACTGGTCCGTAATTCCATCGACACGCCGAACGACTCTCCCGGCAACGTGATCGTCTCTGTCGGCGAGAGCATGGTCGCCGACACGGGCAGCCGCATCATCACCGATCCCACGGGCGGCAACACGATCATCAACACGCGCGACCCGAAGAAGCCGGCCGTCCTCAACGGGTCGATCACGCCCGCTCCGCTGCTCAACGTAAACCCGACGCTCGAAGGCTGTCCGGTCTGCGGCAACAGCGAAATCGACGAGGGCGAAAGCTGCGACGACGGCAACACGACGAGCGGCGACGGCTGCCGCAACGACTGCCAGGACGAAGGATGCCTGGCCGCGTCCCCCGGATTCCCGGGAACGCCGATGTGCGACGACGGCGTCGCCTGCACCAAAGACGATTGCGACCCGGTCGCCCATGCATGCCACCACCCGGTGTCGTGCGACGACGGCATCGCGTGCACCGTCGACTCGTGCAATGCGAACGTCTGCCAGCACGTCGGTAGCGACACGCTTTGCAACGATCGCAACGATTGCACCGACGACATCTGCAACGACGCGACCGGCTGCGTGTACGCCGACCTGACCGGCAACACGTGCGAAGATGGGGACGTCTGCACGCTGGCCGGCACCTGCGACAACGGAAATTGCACAGTCACCGGCGGTCTCCACACAACGCGCAATTCACTGAAGGCCAAGGCCCCGGAAGGTGCGGCCAACGATCGTCTGAAGGGTCGCATCGAGTTCCCGTTCGACCAGCTCACCGCCAATCCGACCGTCAGCGGCGCAACTCTCACGCTGGAGAATGAGTTCGATACGATCATCTACACTCTGGCGATGCCGGCAGGCCAGTGGACACATACGGATGCCACGCTCTGGGCCTGGCACTCGACCGGCGTCGACGGAAGCTCCGTCACCGTCCGAACCGACGCGACGCACGGTACGGTGCGCGTAACGCTGAAAATCGCCGGAGCGGAGATCGCGGGCGCCATCGGTCAGACGCAGCTGTCGGCGTCGGTGCTGTTCGGCAGCGATCCGGGCACAGACCAGTGCGTGACCGCGCGCAGCGTTCCGTGCCGCCCGCACGGCACGACCACGATCTGCAAGGACGTGGCGCAGTAAAAATCGGGGACAGACACCGATTTCCGGAAATCGGTGTCTGTCCCCGATTTCCATGTCCCCGATTTCGCTGCGAGTCAGGCCCGGGCCTTGCGGCCGCGCGTTTTCGGGGCCGCGCCGAGCAGCTGGCTGCAGAACAGGCGGACGGCGCGCAGGTAGCGCTCGCGTTCGGTCGCCGACAGTCCGGGGTTTTCCTTCTCGAGACTTGCCTGGAATTTCTCGACCTCGCCGTCGAGAAGAAGCCGTAGAAGCGTGCGATCGAGTTCCGCCGAAGAGCTCATGGCTGCCTTATAGCTTCGAGCGCTGCTTGGGGGAAAGGCGGCCGGCTCGGTGGGAACGCGCCCGGCTCGCCGCTACGCGCCCCGCCGCAGCACCCACGACAGGAAGAACGCGCTGACCGCCACCAGCACGATGGCCGCGCCGGCGCTCACGTCGTACGCAAACGACAGGTAGAGGCCGGAAATTGCGCTCGCCGCTCCGAGCCCCATCGACAGTGCGACCTGGCGGCGAAAATCGAGCGTCCACAATGCGGCGGTTGCCGCCGGCACGACCAGCAGCGCTTCGACGAGCAGCACGCCGACCACCCGCACTCCGGCCACCACCGTGAGCGCGAGCACGACGATCAGCACGGCATCGAACAGGTCGACAGGCCGGTTGTACGCACGCGCAACTTCGTCGTCGAAAGCAATGAACAGCATCTCGCGGAACGAGACCGCGATGATCGACGCGAGCACCGCGGCCAGAGCGCCGAGCATCCAGAGGTCGCCTGTCGAAACCGACAGCAGGCTTCCGAAGAGATACGCGAACAGGTCCTTCTGGTAGCCGTGGTTCATGCCGACCAGCAGCAGCCCGAGCGCCATCGCGCCGGAGAGAAACACGCCGATGATCGCGTCTTCGCCGAGTCGCCGGTCGCGCGCGACCGAGAACATCCCGAGCGCAACCGCCACGGCAAACACCGCGGCCGAGAGCCCGGGATCGACGCCGAGAAGCAGCCCGATCGCCACGCCGCCGATCGCCGAATGGGAAATGCCGACGCCGATGAACGCGAGCCGGCGCAGGATCACGAAGAAGCCGAGCAGCCCGCACAGCAGACCGACGATCACGGCCGCGGCCAGCGCGCGCTCGGCGAACGCGTATTCGAACATCAGTGGGCGCTGCCGTGATGGCGCTCGTGGTGCGCGATCTCGCCGGCGAGGAAATCGAACTCGCACGAATACGCTTCACGAAGAGCGTGGCTGTGGACGACTTCCTCGGGATTGCCGTGCACGTGCATGCGGCGATTGATGCAGACGAGCTCGCTTGCCTGCCCGGCGAGCGCGAGCAGGTCGTGCGAGACGCAGACCACGGTGATCGCGCGCTCGTGCTGGAGCCTTCGCAGCAGCCCGTAGAATTCTAGCTCGGCCGGAAGGTCGAGACCGACCGTCGGCTCGTCGAGGATCAGGAGGCGCGTTCCGGCGCACAGCGCCTGCGCGAGAAGCACGCGCCGCGTTTCGCCGCCCGACAGTCTGCCGATCGGGCGCGACGCAAGCGCACCAAGCCCGATCGCATCGAGATCGTCCTGCACGCGCTTCCAGTCCGCCGCGCGCGCCGGGCGGAAGCGCCCGTTGCAGCACACGCGGCCCATCATGACGACATCGGCGACGGTGGCCGGAAAGTTTCGCGGAATCGCCTGGCGCTGCGGCACGTATCCGATCGCGTGCGCATCGCCGCCATGGCTGGCGGGCGAATGACCAAGCACCTCGATCGTGCCCGAGCGCACCGGCACCAGGCCGAGCAGCGCACGCAGCAGCGTGGTCTTGCCCGCTCCGTTGGGACCGATCACGCCGAGAAACGCGCCTTCGGCGACACGAAACGAAATGTCCTCGAGGACCGGATGGCCGTCGAGGTCGATACTGACTCGGTCGAACAGCACGGCATCCATGGGAGAGCGCCGCCATATCAGGACTCTGGGCGGCGGGCGAATATGTTCGCTCCGGCAGCGTGTCGCAAACCGCAGGCGGAAGGCGGCGCTCGCACGGCTCTCGTTCCGGGAGGGCCAGCGATCGCGGCAGCGCTCGAATTGGAGGCTGCGCGAGCGTCGGCTACAAGCGCGGCGATGGGTCGCAAGGCGCGAGGCAAACGGGACGAGCCGATCGCAAAGGCTCGGCCTCAAGCAGCAGCTGCTGTCACTTCCCGGCCGGCAACCTCGCGCGCGAGCACCTCTGCGAACGCCTGGGTTGCCACCGCGCTGTGGATCGCTGGCCTGTGGATCGCGGCAGCTGCAGCTTACGCCGGCAGTATCGGCACGCCGTTCCTCCTCGACGATCCGATCAACATCACGAAGAACCCGCAGATCCAGCTGCCGCTCTCGATCGCAAGCCTGATCGCGGATCCGCGCGCGCTCGTGACGGCGAGCCTTCGGCTGAATTACCTCGCCGGCGGGTTCTCCGTCGCGGGCTACCACGTCCTCAACATCGTCGCGCACGCGATCGCGGGGACGCTCGTGTTCCTGCTCGCAAGGGCGACGCTGCGGCTTCCGGTATTTCGCCGAACCGATGAGCCGGCCGCACACGGCAACGAACGCGTCACGGACGCGCTTGCCGCCGTCATTGCGCTCATCTTCCTCATGCATCCGATGCAGACCGAGAGCGTCACGTACGTGATCCAGCGCGCAGAGATCTTCGTCAGCGCGGCGCTCACGGCGAGCCTGCTCGCGTTTTCGAACATGGACGGCGGCACGAGCGCGCGCACTCTTGTCGCGCTCGCCGTCTCGTGCATCGCGGGCATCTACAGCAAGCCTTCGTTCGCCGTGGTTCCCGCGCTGCTGCTGGTCTACGACCTTTGTTTCCTCGTCCGCGCACCACTCGTCGAGGAACGCCGCACCGGGCAATCCGAAGCACGGCCGGCCGGACGCTTCGGCGAAATCGCGCGCCGATGGCCGGCGTATGCGATAGCCGCAGTCGCCGCGCTCTGGACGTTCGTGCTGACCAAAACGCGCGGCGGCTTCGAGGCCGAGACGGCCGGTTTCGATGTAGCCGGCATTACGCCGATCGATTACCTCGGCGCGCAGGCCGGAGTGATCGTCCAGTATCTGCGCGTCGCGCTGTGGCCTTCGCGGCTGTGCTTCGACTGCGGCTACCGCGGCGCGTGGCCCGTGCACGCGACATTCCTCGGCAATTCGGTCGCGATACCGGCGGTCATCCTGCTCGCCATTGCTGCCGGCGCGCTCGCCCTGTGGAGACGGCAGCCGCTCGCGACGTTCGCGGTCTTCGGGTCGGCCGTCGTGCTGACACCGACGTCATCGCTGCTGCCGCTGGCCGATTTTTACGTCGAGCACCGCATGTACCTGCCGATCGCATTCCTGGCGATGGCGGTGGTTCCCGCCGCAAACGCGGCGCTGCAGCGCTTTGCCCCGCACGCGAATGCTGCCGGGCGGATCGGAGCCGCACTCGCGCTGGTCGTCGTCGCGACGCTCGCGATTGCGACGACGAGGCGAAACGCGCTGCTGTCGGATCCGGTCGCGATGATGGAGGATTCGCTCGCGCAGGCGCCGAACAACGAGCGCGTGCAGTACAACCTCGCCAACGCGTACAAGCGCATGGGCCGCGCCGCTGACGCGATTCCCCACTACGAAGCCGCGATCCGCATCGCGCCGAACGTCGTGCGCTCGTACGAGAACCTGGGGTCGCTCTACGCCGAGATGGGAAGAAGCGAGGATGCGCTGCGCGTCTACCTGGCCGGCGCCGCTGCCAAGCCGGACGCCGGCATGGCGCACCGCAACGTCGCGAGCGCGTACCTGCGACTGAATCGACCGCAGGAAGCGTTCGAGGCGGCAAAGAAGTCGCTCGAAGTCGAGCGCGGCAACGCGAACGGCTTCCGCCTGCTCGGGGCTGCGCTCGAAAAGCTCGGCCGCAGCGGAGAAGCGGCCGAAGCCTATCGCGAGGGACTTGCCGCCAATCCCGGCAACGCCGCACTTACCGAAAGCCTGGCCAACGTCGGCCAGCGCTGACGACGATCCGGAACATTCCGGTGCTCGCGCACGAGCCGGCACCGGCCTTCATTGTCGGCGGACGGGCTTTTCCGGAATCGGGCTGACCGGCGGCGCTTCTTTCGGCAGGGAAACGGCGAGCGCCTGCTGGAATGCGTGCACGTTGAACAGGATCAGCGACGCATAGGTTGCGCGCTCGAGGCCCCACGCGCCGCCGAGCGGATCGACGGTCACGAGCGGAACGCCGAGCTCGCCGGCGAGCACGCGCGCCTGCCGCGGATCGATCTGCGGCTCGACGAGCACTGCACGCACGCCGGCAGCGCGCCCCGCGCGCACGGCATCGATCATCGCGCGCAGCGACGGTTCGCGTCCTTCGCTTTCGCCGAGGCTTCCGACCGGATGCAGGTCGAAACGTTCGGCGAAGCGGTTCCATGCCGGATGCCACGCGAGAAAGCTGCGCGTGGACGCCAGCGCGAACGCGCCGCGCACTTCGGTTTCGAGATCGGCGAGCGCTTCGGACATCGCCCTTGCCGTTACGCCGTAGCGTGGCGCTCCTTCGGGATCGGCCTCGGCGAGCGCCCGGTAGATCGGCGAGATCGCATGGTCGCGAACCCAGGACGGATCGAGCCACACGTGCGGATCGCGCTCGTGGTCGTGCGAGGCCGCGGACTCTGCCGGTGCAGCGTCGAGACGGACGACGATCGCGCCGTCCGGTGCATCGAGCGTGTCGCCGAGCCAGTCGTCGATGGCCGAGCCGAGCGAGATCACGATGTGCGCGGCGGCCACGGCAGCGGCGTCCGAAGGCTTCGGCTCGAACGTATGCGGATCGGCGCCAGCCGGAAGGATGCTGCGGACGACGACGCGGTCGCCGCCGAGCTCGGAGACGATCATCGCGAGCGGCGGAATCGACACGACGACGTGGAGCGGAAGCTCGGCCGCCCCGGCAACTGCGGCCTGGGAAAGCGTGACGACGGCGAGCGCTGCAGCGATGCGAATGGAACGCATGATCCGACCGCGTCTATCGCTCGTCAGACCCTCGAGCAATCAGGCGCCGATTCCACTGAGCTAGCGGCAGGCCGGGCGATCATCAGGCGGCAGTGTACGGATCAGGCGACAGGCCCGACGCCCGGCGACTACGCCGCAGCCACTTCGGCGCGCGTATCGGGTGCTTCCAGCCAGCGCATGCGCGCGCTTCCGACAAAGATGCGGCTCATCATTGCGAAGCGACGCGTGACCGGCTGCTGCAGGTACGGAACGCCGAAGCGCTCACAGATCTCGATGACCCTCGGCTGCACGCGCCGGTACGCGAGCATCGGCATGTCCGGAAACAGATGATGCTCGATCTGGTAGTTCAGCCACAGGTGCGCGTAGTCGCAGACGTCGCCGCCGGTCCGGTAGTTGACCGACCCGACCACCTGCCGCACGTAGAACTCGCCTCGCGATTCGGGGCTCCCCTCGAAACGATAGACGTCTTCTCCGCTGTGATTCGGACCGACCACGAAGAACGTGTGGATGTTGGTCAGCACGTCGGCCATCAGCGAGTTGCACAGCGCCGAGAACGCCGCCCACGCTCCGAGCGGCGCGAACAGAAGCGGCAGCGCGACGAAACTGAGAAGCGCGTACGGTGCGTAGCAGGCGAGCAGCAGCGCGCGGACCGGCGTCGGACGCGGGGCGTTTTCCGGCGCACGCCGGTGCCACCACGCGGTCAGCGTCTTCGGCGCGTAGTACGACGCGCGCCAGGTCGCGGCCAGCAGCGCAAGCAGGCCGTAGCGCGCGGCCACCGGCAGACGCGACCCGTGGATGTCGGCAACGTTGTGCTCGATCAGGTCCGGATCGCGCAGCTCGCCGGTGTGCTGGTGGTGCAGGATGTTGTGCTCGTAGATCCACGCTTCGGGCAGCATCCAGTCGGCCCAGTCGACCAGGCGCCGGCGGCCGCGCGCGAAGACACGCGACGTGTAGCGCGCCGGGGCCCCGGGGACTCTGTCGTAACCGCGATGACCGATGTGATGCATCAGCAGCCAGCGCGTCGAGCGACCGAGCGAAAGCGCTGCTGCGCTCAGCGGATTCGGTGCGATCCACGCCGTCGCGAGCCCGACGGCTGTCGCAATGCGACCCCATCGTTCGATGCGACGCAGGTGACGCAGGTCGTCATCGCCGAGCGTTGCGCGCAATTCGGCGCGCAGCTCGCCGATCGCCTGCGCGAAGCCTTCGAGGTCAATATGATCGAGGGTGTCGAGATTCGGATTCGCAGCTGTCACGGAACGCGCGTGTGTATGCGATGGAGCGTCACGAGAAAAGCGAAATCGTTCGTAACTCTTCTCTGCGCGATAAGTTGATTTCCTGATTCGACGAACAACGAAGCGTGACACGCATCGGTCATTCACCGAGACACTCCCGGACAGTCGCGCTTCTGCAATACGACCGAGCTCGTGCCGTTCCCGCGTTCATGCGTTCCTGCGCGTTTCGAAGCGGAATCGGGAAGGAAGTCGGGAACGAAGTCGGACTGATCCGTTTCGTGTCCCGACTTGTTACCGCAGATCGAGATCGACTGTCACACGCAGATGATCTTCATCGACGTGCACGATCTCGGCGGCGCTTCCGACATCGGCGACTTCGCTCCGGACGTCGTAGTCGCGCCCGGGCGTGAGGCGGCAGACCCGGTAGCGGCCGTTGGTGCGCGTCACGCGGCGCCGCGACCTTTCGCCTTCGGCTTCCACGTGCACGCGCGCCCCGGCCACCGCGACTCCGTCCGCCGTGACGCGGCCGGCGATGCACCCGAGACCGATCCAGTGGATCGCCGCGACAGCATCGAGGTCGAATCCGCCTTTGGTGCCGGCGAAGCTGTGATTGCCGGGATCATCGATCAGGTCGCCGGCGTCGGTGATGCGCACGAAGCGCGCGAATTCGAGCCCGACGTCGGCAAGATCGAAGCGATCGCCGCCCGACTCGGGCGCCAGCGGGTCGAGGCCGTTCTCACTGTTCGCAAGGACCGGCGTCCGGCCTGCCAGCCCGGCGTGCGTGTCGGGATCGTAAGGGAATGCGAACCACTGCCGTGCGTCGGCGCTGACCTCCACGAACGCGAGCTCGGCAAAGAGCAGGTCTCCGCCGAAGAACGCGTTCTCGAAGATCACGAGATCGTCGCCTTCGCCGTCGACGACCACGTTGTCGGCGAACGCAACGGTGATGCTTCCGCCGTTACCGAGCGAAACCACGTCGAGCGACCCCTTCAGCATGCCGCCGCCTTCCGGCGGACCGAGCACGATGCCCGGCAGCTGGTCGGCTCCGAAACCGGACGACGTACCCGGCTCGAACACGCGAACGCGGTCGAGCCAGGCATCGCCGAGCCGGTCGGCGGCAAGAGAAGGCGCGGGCGCCGCGATGCACGCGAAGTACGCCGTGCTCGCGATCCATGCGATGCGCGCAACCGGAACGAACGCCGCGCGGCATATCGCGGCAACCCGCGCACCCATCATCAGTGGCCGCTCATCGCCGGGCCGGATGTCGCCGGAGGCTCGCACACGAGCCGAATGCCGTCCGTATCCCGAACGGAGCTCGCACTGTCGGTCGTCGTGCGGAATCGGATGTTCGCCCTGCCCCTCTGCGGCTTGCCGTTGCTGGCGATGCGAAGCGGTACGCGCACGCCGTCTCCGAGGACGCACGCGCTGTCCGACGTCGGCAGCAGCGCCGACGCATCTGCGACGAGATCGTCGAGCCCGGTGCTTTCGAGCCTCGTGCGAACTTCGATGCTCGCGATCGGCGACGGCGGCGCGCAGTCGCCGGTCCGTGCATCGCCGACGTTCAGGCACAGGCCGAGCGGGAACGTGCAGGTGCCGTCCGCCACGCCGTCCGCATCGCACGCGTCGCCGTCGGTGCAGTACGCCGAGCGCGTCGGCGTTCCATCGTCCGAGATCGCGACCTCGACGCCGTACAGCTCGAGCATGCAGTCGGTCTCCGTGCTGCCGCCACCGAGAACCAGACGGTCGATCGGGATCAGCCGGTGCACGCTCTTGTCGTCGTCGGCGCCGGAGAACGACGACGCGAGGAAATCGATCCGGCCGGTGAACGCATTGACGGAAACGCCGCCGCCGAACGCATCGAATCCGGTGCCGCCGTCGACACCGGTGACGAGCGGCGTGACCGTGCCGCCGGGTGCGACCGCGGCAATGGTCGGGCTGCCGGTCGCGAGCACGGCGCCGTCGGTTGTCACCGCGATATCGATCGAGCCATGGTCGTAGGTCGGTCCCGATAGTGTGCTCTGGCGCACGCCGGCATCGGAGTACGAATAGATCGCACTCGCGAACGAACCGGTGGCTTCGCTGATCAGCACATCGGAATCCCGCACGACGAGCCCGCCGGTGTAGTCGAACCCGGTAGCGAACGTCGTCGCCACCGGCGTCTGTTCCGACAGGTCGATGTGAATGACGGTGCCGGCGCCGCTGCCGTTGGCATCGGAGACGAGCAGGCCGCCTGCGAACAGATCGATGCTGAACGCATTGGCAATGGTGCCGCTCGGCAGGACCTCGAGGCCATCAACCGGGACACTCGTCGAGTCGCCGGGAATCGCGAACACGGTATCGCCGGTCGTTGCGCCGCTGAAGTTGAAGCCGCTGTCCGTCACGTAGAGCACGTCCGACGCCGCGTCATAGACGCAGTCGGCGATCGAGTTGAGCCCGGTCGCCACCGTTCGCACGTCTCCGCGGTTCGACACGAACAGGATGCTGCGCGTGCGGCCGCTCGGCGTCGGAAACGAAAGCGCCGGTCCTACGCCGACAAAGTCGCCGCCCTTCGCGTGGGCAACGCAGCCTTCGGTCAGCTCCGCAAGCGTCTGCCTCGCATAGAGATAGCCGTCGGCCGGCTGCACGGCAGCCGATCCAACAGATGCAGAAAAATGGATGGAAATCGCGACCGCAGTCGCGACAGAAACACTACGCATGCTGGTTCTCCTTCCGGCCCGCGCCGGGGTTTGCTCGAAGAACCATCCGCAAAAAGGAAGAGGGAATCGGGGCCGGAAGCCGCAGCGATCGATCGCCACGACTCGAATCCCGGTCGCTCCTTCCCCGTCGGAAGGTTCAACCAAAAGCGAGCCGCGTCGATATCCTGACTTTGGGATCGTCCGAGCCGTCGCGCCTTCCCAGGTGCATTGGATGGACTGCTTTCGCAGCCCTGCGCCCAGTGGCTTAGTGCGACGTTCGTCCCCCTTCACAGTTGCGGGGCAGTCGAGGAGTTTCACCTCGTTCCCGACAGAGAGCGGAATTGCTCTCGATCGACTCGCGGCGCGACCGTAGGAGCCAGAGCGCCACATGTCAAACCTGCTCTACCGTTCGCGCTGGTCCTCTACCGCTTGCCGGGTCACTTTGAGTTCACCCTTGCGGCGGCTATACGAGCCTATCTCGCAGCAACCGTCCGGAAGCCGGCTGCCGACACCGAGAAACAAGCGAACGAGGACTTACGAATGGACGGTGGAAAACTGGTTGCGAGGGCCCTGAAAAAAGCGGGCGTCGACTGCATCTTCACGCTCTCCGGCGGCCACGTGATGGCGATCTACGACGGCTGCCTGAACGAAGGCATTCGCGTGGTGGACGTTCGCCATGAGCAGGCCGCCGTCCACGCCGCCGATGCGTACGCACGGCTTCATCCCGGCAAAGTAGGCGTTGCGGTGCTGACCGCCGGCCCCGGCGCGACCGACGGCGTCACCGGCATTGCGAATGCGTGGCGCGCGAACTCGCCGATCCTCGTGATCGGCGGACAGGGACCGCTCGCGAACCTGCGGCGCGGCTCGCTGCAGGAGATGGACCACATCTCGGTCATGCGCCCGATCACGAAGTGGGCCAATGCATGTTACGCCGCCGACCGACTCGGCGAATTCGTCGAAGAGGCGATCCGTTTTGCGCTCGCGGGAAATCCCGGGCCTTCCTATCTCGAAGTACCGATCGACGTGCTCGGCGGCACCGTCAATCTCGAGACCGCGTACTGCCCTGCCCCGATGGCTGCTCCGCGCGTGCGGCCGGAAGACGCGGTCCTTCGCGCGGCCGTCGAGCTGCTCAAGCAGTCGAAGATGCCGATGGTCATGTCGGGCACGGGCGTCAAGTGGTCGAACGGCGCCGACGCGCTCAACCGCTTCCTGTCGGCGACGAAGATGCCGGCGTACTGCAACGGCATGGGACGCGGCACCGTGCCGCACGACTCGCCGTACTTCTTCAACCGCACGCGCCGCGACTACATGGAGCTGTCGGACTGCGTGCTGCTGGCCGGCTCGCTGCTCGATTTCCGCATGCGCTTCGGAAAATCGATTCCCGCCACTGCCAAGATCATCCAGATGGATCTCGATGCGACGTTGATCGGCCAGAACCGGCGCGCCGACATCGGCATGGTCGGCGACCTCGGCCTGATGTTCGACGGCATGCTCGAGATCATGAAGAAGGACGGCGTCACGCTTGACTTCAGCGCCGTCGTCAAGGAATGGCGTGCGAAGGAAGACGACGAGGAAGCGGCGCTCGCCGACAAGCTGACGTCGAATGAAGTGCCGATCGATCCGATGCGGCTCTGCAAGGAGATCGCCGACTTCGTCACCGACGAGATGATCCTCGTCGGAGACGGCGGCGACATCGTCGCGAAGGCCGCCAAGGTCGTGCCGATTCCGAAGAACGGATTGTGGATGGATCCGGGGCCGCTCGGGACGCTCGGAGTCGGCATGCCGTTCGCGATCGCGGCGCAGCTCGCCAACCCCGACAAGCGCGTGCTGATCATCTATGGCGACGGGTCGTTCGGCCTGAACGGCTTCGAGTACGACACCGCGATCCGCCACAATCTTCCGATCGTCGGCATCATCGGCAACGACGCCGCGTGGGGCCAGATGATGCGGCCGCAGGTCATGATGTACGGCCGCGAACGACTGGTCGCGACCGAGCTTCTTCCGACGCGCTACGACAAGGTCGTCGAAGCGCTCGGCGGCTACGGCGAGCTCGTGACCGAGCCCGACCAGATCCGCCCTGCCCTCGAGCGCGCGTTCGCGAGCGGCAAGGCCGCGTGCGTGAACGTGATGATCCGCAAGGACTTCGACTTCATGGGCGGCATCTACATGTAGGACCGGGACCCGGCCGATCCGCACTGCGGATCGGCCGGGCTCGGTCGTTCAGTAACGCCTTTCCAGGATCGTCTCCATCCTCATCGTTACCGGGCCGGGCAACCCGTACGCCGTATTGACCGCGCTGTTCGAGCTTGCCGGCGCGCACGAAACTCCGGCAAGGGTCGGAGCCGCCGGATCGGCCACACCCTCGACGACGATCGGATCCAGATAGCAGCTCGGCGGCGGGCCTGCCGCGCAGTCTCCGCAATTGTCGTTCGGGCAGACCCATTGCTCCTCGTCGAGGCTCCCGGTCACGTACGCGTCGCAGGAAGCGTCGCTGGCGCACGGCAGCAGGCCGCGGCCATCGGCGCGCAGCATTCCGTTACAATACTTGGCGGTGTCGCTGCTGCACTGGCCACGATCGGTCTGTCCGGGAACCGCCGTGCAGGTGAGATCGCCGCAGTTGTTCGGTCGACGGTCGACTCCCGGACTTCCGCCGCTGCCGCAGGTGCCGAGTCCCATGCCCGCGCAGTGTGCGTCGTCGTCGCAGGTCTCCAGAGTGTCGCCGCTGCACACTCCGCAAAAACAGCTCAACGCATTGAGTGGGGCTTCGCAGGCATCGGAGGCAGGCTTGGAAGTCGATCCCGTCTTCATGTCGATCTCGCGCGGGATCCCCGTGGCGCCGGTAAGGGCCAGTCCCAAAGACGGCGGACAGTCGAGGCTGTTGCCGGAAACCGGAGCGTCGGCATCGGTCGCATAGGTCAGATCGAATCCCTGCACGTCGCACGCCATCCCGTCGCGCGCGCCTCCGTTGCATAGACCGTTCGCGTTGCCGTCCTGCGGAGTCGCATCGCCCTCGCAGATCGGGCATGGCTGCTGCTGGGCGATTCCGATGTAAACGCTCGAGCGCGTCGCCATCGTGATGTTCGCCGAACCGGAATCGGGATCGACCGTGCCCGACACGTCCTCGTCGAAGCGGCTGAGAAGGCAAACTGGTGTTCCTCCCACCGCCTGCGCGATCGGAGGGCTCGCGAAGTATGTGCAGTTTCCACCGCCGCAGGCGGCGTCCGTATCAAAGACGTTGCTGCACTCGATCCACGGGGACGCCGCGCAGCGCGCGAAACCGTCGTAGAGCACGCTGTCGGTGCTGATGCCTCCGATCGTGCAGCTTCCGCAGCTTCCGAACGCGCCCGGGCACGAGACGTCGAGCGCCAACGGGACGGCATCGACGAGGTCCTGGTCGTGGCCGTACCCCTTCCATCCGTCCGAAGACGAGCTAGTAGTTGCGCCGCCGTTCGAGCAACCGCCCGCGGTCTCTTCGAGCGTGCTGCAGCCGCTGCGCGTGGTCAGGCGAACCGCCGGCGGGCAGAGCGTGGCGTGGGCTTCGTACGTGATCTCGAATGCGTCGTTCTCGGCGCTGGCAAAAGCCGCGGCACTGCAGGTTTTCAGGTTCGCGATCGTGTCGGTCGCGCATGTGTCGAGATTGGCGAGCGCCGCGGCGGCGCACGAGGATTCGACCTTGCCGTCGGCCTTGGTCTGGGCCCCGCTCACTTTGGAATCGGGATCGAAGCCGACGCAGCTTGCGATGTCGTAGTCGCCAGCCTCATCGTCGTCTCCCTGGCACGACGTCTCCGTCTTGTACGCGGTTGCCGCGACGTTGGCGTAGCCCTTCGCCAGCGCGCTCCGGCACTTGATGTCGTCACTCGTAAGAGAAGAAGGAGTCGGGGATCCGAGCGCCGTCGTGCCCGCTGTCTCCGCAATGTTTTCGGCCCGGCAACCAAGACAGGTCGCGACCTCGGCCATCGTCGTCATCGGATTCGGCACCGCGCACGATACCGGACACGACACGTAGAATTGAGTGCCGGAACTGGCCGAGGTGAGCGTAGCGTTCTCGCCCGCGCATGCAGTGCTGATCGCCATTTCGGCCTTGGTTCGGGCAGACGAGAATTTCGACTTTGAATCGGCCTGCGTCATGTCATTGCAGTCTACGCCGGCCATGGTCTTGCCACCGTCACGGGATTTGTGGCAGGCCGCGATCGTCTTGTGCGCGGTCTTCATCAGCTTTGCGTAGTTCTTCGCGATAGTGCCGCGACAATCGACAGCGGAATCCGGCAACGCGACGGCCGAAGCCTGCGTGACACCCAGCAGACCCAGTGCAATCGAGAACAGGAGTGGTTTGGACCTTCGAAGCATCGATTCAGTCTCCCTTTTTTCGAGGCGAGTCGGTTCGGGGCGATTCGCCTCGAGTGCCGCATCGAGCCCGGGAGTCGTATGGGACGGTCGCGGCTCTGTCGATGCGGGAACGGAGATTCTCGAGGGGCGTGACACGTACGAAGTAACGCGGCTCACCATTCTCGATGGAATTCGAGCTCTTGCGCCCGCCCTCGGCGCACGGCGAATCGTCGGGAAAGTTGTTCTAGGCCTGCGCAGCAGCGGTCTTGCGGTGGTCCCAGCTCGACGTTTTCTCGGGATGAAAGACCAGCGCGACGCGCTTGCGGATGTAGTAGCGCAGCGCCGCTCCCGCCGTTTCTTCATCGAGCCCCTGGTATTTTTTCGCCGACGCGAGCGCGATCCGGTAGCACAGGTCCTGGTCGTCGATGATCTGGTAGCGGCCGCGGATGAAGACGCCGCGCAGCTTGTCGTACTCGGTGCCGTCCTCGACGAGGATCGAGCCGCGCGCGTCGCGCTCGATGTTCTTCACTTTCTGCGATGACTTGTACGTATGCATGTGCACGAGGCCGTCGAGCATGCTGTACCACATGGGGACGAGGTGCGGATATCCGTCGTGATTGATCGTGCCGACGATCACGGTCTTGCTCGACGCGAGGAAGTCGCGCATCTCGTCGTCGGTCAGGCGAATCTGGTCTCGTACGTTAGGCATCGTTACTCTCCAGCGGCGCTCTGCGCGTTTACCGAACAGCGCCCTGCGCGTTTACCCAACAGCGCGTAGCGCGTTTACCCAAAGCGCGTAGCGCGTCTACCCAACAGCGCGTAGCGCGTTTACCCAAAGTGCGTAGCGCGTCTACCATGGATCTTCGCTTTCGCGATTGTACTTCTCGTCGTCTTCGTCGAGCGGCGAAGGCTGGCGCTCTTCTTCCTGCTGGTTTTCCGGAAGATCCGGCGTCAGGACGTCGGGGAGCTCGCGATTCGGCTCGGGGACCGGCGTGTCCGCCTCGGCCTTTCCATCGGAGCCTGCAATCGGCGGCGTCGGTCGCGCGGCCGGCGGCTGAAAATCCGGCGCGAGCCCCGGCTGTGCGGCGCGCGGCGGCGGCGGAGCGTCTTCATCCAGGAACGGATCGTCCTTGTCTTCGTCGGGGTCGATCTTCTCTGGAGCGCGACGATGGTCGCCGGGCTTCGGCGCGGGCCAGGTCCGGTCGAGCACCGGATCGGGAAGCGACAAATCCGGATCGCCCGGCGCTTCGGGCACGACGCCGAACTCGTCGCGCCGGGGCTCGTCGGTCGACGGCTGATCCGGTGTCGCAAGCGCGCGCGTAACGCCGAACGGCGTCATCGCGAACATCGCGGCCATCGCGGAAATGCCAGCCGCGATGACAATGGGAGCAGGTCTCACCGGCGATCCTGCGGGGTCTGCTCCTTCTGGCGCTTCGCAACGATGTCGAGGAACATGCGGCGCGGAAGAAAACGCGCGGCGAACAGTGACAGCCTGTTCTCGAAGCCGGGCACGACGACGGTTCGACGTCCGAGACCATTCAGGGATTCGGTGACGACGTCCTCTACGCTGGACCATTTCGTCGACATCTCGCCGGCGACTTCCTGGAACCCCGTCTTCGTATCCCCCGGTGCGAGCACCTGGATGTCGACGCCGGTGCCGCGCATCTCGAGCGCAAGTGCTTCGCCCCAGTTCTGCAGCAGCGCCTTGGTGCCGCTGTATACGGCGTAGTACGGGAGCGGGACCATGCCGCCCATCGACGAAACAATGATCACGCCCCCGCGCTTGCGCTCGATCATCGGCGGCAGCAGGCGCGCAGTGAGCTCGACGTGCATCTCGCAGTGGAGACGGATCAGCGACGCGTGCGAATCGGGTGCCTGGCGATCGAAGCGGCCGATCCATCCCGTGCCGGCGTTGGCGACCAGCAGGCCGATTTCGAGATCCGAAACCTGCAGCGCAAGGCGTGCCGCGGCGCCCGGCTCGGCAAGATCCATCTCGAGCACGCGGCACGAAACCGCGTGACGCTGCGTAAGATCGGCGGCAAGCTGCTCGAGCGCTGCGCGGCGGCGCGCAACCATCGCAACGTGAAGTCCGGATGCGGCGAGCCGCGACGCGAACTCCTGTCCGATGCCGGACGATGCGCCGGTCACAAGTGCCCACGGACCGTAGCGATCCGACGTGGGCGTCGATCGCCCGGGCGCGTTCGAGACAGCGGGGGATCTCGAGGTTTCAAACCTCTTCGTCTCTTCGGGCTTTTCCACGGTCGAGCTCATGCGACGAAGATGGAGTTCGTGCTCCAGTCGGGTTTCATCATGCCGTTCTCCATGTTCACCGCCGGAAGATAATTGCGCAGGATCCGCACGCGGCTGAGCAGGCGGATGGTCGAGATGTCTTCGATCGAATCCTTGCCGTGGTTCTTCTGCAGCGACGGAACGATCTTCTGCTGGAAGCTCTCGACGATGTCGGAGTCCGACGTCCCCTCGACGACCATCACGAGCGCAACGCGCCCGTCGATCTCGGCAATGTGCGATTCGCGGATGAGCTCGGTGAAGACCGTGACGACGTTCGGCTCATGCCGGATCTCGTCCTGGATCTGGCTGACGGTGACGCCCACCTTGAAGCGGATGATGTACAGGTGGCTGGTCGGAAAATATCCGGTGCCTTCGGCCGACATGTCGACCTCGGCGAAGTAACGAAGCAGCCCCTCTTTTTCGAGGCGCGCGCGTTTGCGACTGACGGTCCGCACCGGAATGTCGTACAACTCGCCGAGGCGATTGTCCGACAGGCGCGGGTTGCGCGTCAGGGCCTTTGCGATTTTCAGTTCCTGCTCGTCGAGTTTTCTCATTCGGTAAATCCCTTCTGCGTGTCACACGGGCGCGGGGTTGCCCGTGCTTGGCGTGCGCCGCTGGCCGAAGCCTGGACCGGCCTCCATATCTGGACAGACCTTGGGCCATCCGGGGAGGCGATACGACAAAGTTAGGCCAGATTGTGCGCAAGTTCAACATCTGTGGGCCAATGTCAGAGGATCATTGACATTTTTCTGCATTCTTACTAGACAAGCCGACCGCCGCCGGGCCAAGCACGGCATTAAGAGGATGCCGGCCGGCCGAACGGCCTATCTGGAGTAGCCAGCCATGAGAGAACCAACCAGCCGAGCGCAGGGCACAGCGGGTCGTGAGACCCGCGTCGGCACAGCGGGTCGTGAGACCCGCGTCGGATTGTCCGCCTCCCGATCGCGAGGACTCTCCGAGTCCGTTGCGCGGGGACTCTCCGAGTCCGTTGTCGAACGTGATGCGTGCGGCGTCGGGTTCGTCGCGAACATCCGCGGCGAAGCCTCGCACACGATCATCGAGACGGGCATCGAGGTCCTCAAAAGGCTCGAACACCGCGGCGCGTGCGGCTGCGATTCGGAGACCGGCGACGGCGCCGGCGTGCTCCTTCAGGTTCCGGACAAGCTTCTGCGCGCGCGCGCAGACGAAAAGGGCATTCATCTGCCCGCCGCCGGACGCTACGGCGTCGCAATGACGTTTCTTCCGCCTGCGGACAAGGCCCGTGAATGGGCCATGGGCGCGCTCGAAGCGGCCTGCCGCGCAAGCGGGCTCACGCCGCTCGGCTGGCGCGACGTTCCCGTTACCGTCACCGACCCGCAGACCGGCCAGCGCTCGGTCGGCACCGTGGCCGACAGCAAGCGGCCGCACATCGCGCAGCTGTTCGTCGCACCGGTGCGCGAGATGGAAGAGGAAGAGCTCGAGCGGCGCCTCTACGTCGCGCGCCGCACGGCCGAGAACGCGATCGCAGCCGAGGGCGGCGACATCGCGTACCACTCGTACATCTGCAGCTTCTCGTCGCGCACGATCGTCTACAAGGGCATGCTCGTCAGCTCGCAGCTCGACGGGTTCTTCCCCGACCTTCGCGATCCGCTGTGCGAGAGCGCGCTGGCGCTGATCCACTCGCGTTTCAGCACCAACACGCTGCCGACCTGGCGGCTCGCGCATCCGTTCCGCTTCATGGCGCACAACGGCGAAATCAACACGCTGCGCGGCAACATCAACTGGATGACCGCGCGCGAAAAGCTGTTCACGTCACCGGTCTACGGCGACGAGATGCAGCAGCTGATGCCGGTCATCGCGCCCGGGCAGAGCGACTCGGCGTCGTTCGACAACGCGCTCGAGCTGCTGACGCGCACCGGCCGCTCTCTGCCGCATGCGATCACGATGATGATCCCGGAGGCCTGGGAGAAGCACGAATCGATGCCGCGCGAGCGGCGCGCGTTCTACCAGTACCACGCGTCCCTGATGGAGCCGTGGGACGGCCCCGCATCGATCGCGTTCTCCGACGGCCGCCGCATCGGCGCCGTGCTCGACAGGAACGGCCTGCGTCCGTCGCGCTATCTCGTGACCAAGGGCGGCCTCGTCGTGATGGCGTCCGAGACGGGCGTGGTCGACGTCGCGCCCGAGGACATCCTCGTCAAGGACCGGCTGCAGCCGGGGCGCATTTTCTGCGTGGATCTCGACGAGAAGAGGATCGTCACCGACGACGAGCTGAAGCTCAAGATGTCGGCTCGTCACCCGTACGCCGTGTGGCTCAAGGACCAGACCTGCGACCTCGACGACCTTCCGGCCGCCGAGAGCGTCGACTGGCACGTCGAAGGCGCCGAGCTCGAGCGCCTGCAGAACCTGTTCGGCTATTCGCGCGAAGATCTTTCGGTGCTGCTGTCGCCGATTGCGCTCAACGGCCAGGAGCCGGTCGGCTCGATGGGAACCGACACGCCGCTCGCGTGCCTGTCGGATCAGCCGCAGCTGGTCTTCAACTACTTCAAGCAGCTGTTCGCGCAGGTGACCAATCCGCCGATCGATCCGATCCGCGAAGAGCTGGTGATGTCGATCGAGACCGCGATCGGCCGCCAGGGAAACATCTTCGAGGAGACGCCCGAGCACTGCCGGCAGCTGAAGATCCCGCATCCGCTGCTGACCAACGAGGACCTCGCGAAGATCCGCGAGATCGGCTCGCACGGCATTCGCAGCCGTACGATCCGCATCCTGTTCGACGCCGGCAGCGGCAAGGACGGGCTCGTGGCCGCGCTCGACCGCATCTGCGACGAAGCGTCGCGCGCGATCAGCGAAGGCGCGGAGATCCTGGTTCTTTCGGACCGCGGCGTGACCGAGGAGCTCGATCCGGTGCCGTCGCTTCTTGCCGTGGGCGCGGTGCACCATCACCTGATCCGCACCGGGCAGAGGATGCTGACGGGCATCGTGCTCGAGTCGGCCGAGCCGCGCGAGGTCATGCACTTCGCGCTCTTGACCGGCTACGGCTGCAGCGCGGTCAATCCGTATCTTGCAATCGACACGCTCGTCGACATGTCCGAGGCGGGAAACCTGCACGGGCTCAAGGAAGACGAAGCCGTCGACCATTTCCGCAAGGCGATCGGCAAGGGCCTGCTCAAGACCATGTCGAAGATGGGCATCTCGACGCTCGCGAGCTATCGCGGCGCGCAGATCTTCGAGGCTGTCGGGCTTTCCGAAGAAGTCATTGACCGCTGCTTCGCGTGGACGTCGTCGCGCATCCGCGGCGTCGGCTTCGACGTGCTCGCGCGCGAGGTCGAGATGCGCCACGAGCGCGCGTGGCGTCAGGAAGTCGGCGACGACACCGGGCTCGTTCCGGGCGGCCAGTATGCATGGCGCCGTCGCGGCGAGTTCCACCTGTTCAACCCGGAAACGATCGCTCGCCTTCAGCACGCGGTGCGCTCCGGCAGCTACACGAACTTCAAGAGCTACAGCCGGCTCGTCAACGAGCAGGACCGGCACCTGTGTACGCTGCGCAGCCTTCTCGATTTCGTGCCGGCGGCCGAGCCGATTGCAATCGATGACGTGGAGCCGGCGTCCGAGATCGTCAAGCGCTTCAAGACCGGAGCGATGAGCTTCGGCTCGATCTCGCGCGAGGCGCACACGACCCTTGCGATCGCGATGAACCGCATCGGCGGCAAGTCGAACACCGGCGAAGGCGGCGAAGAGCCGTGGCGCTACGAGCCGATGGCCAACGGCGATTCCGCGCGCAGCGCGATCAAGCAGGTCGCGTCGGGACGCTTCGGCGTGACGGCGGCGTATCTTACGAACGCGAGCGAGCTGCAGATCAAGATGGCGCAGGGCGCGAAGCCCGGCGAGGGCGGACAGCTGCCCGGACACAAGGTCGACGAGGTCATCGCGAAGACCCGCTACTCGACTCCGGGCGTGGGCCTGATTTCGCCGCCGCCGCACCACGACATCTATTCGATCGAGGATCTCGCGCAGCTGATCCACGATTTGAAGAATGCGAACCCGGCCGCGCGCGTCAGCGTCAAGCTGGTCGCCGAAGTCGGCGTCGGCACGATTGCCGCGGGCGTTGCGAAGGCGAAGGCCGACGTCGTGCTGATCAGCGGACACGACGGCGGCACCGGTGCATCGCCGCTCAGCTCGATCAAGCATGCGGGCATCCCGTGGGAGCTCGGGCTTGCCGAGACGCAGCAGGTGCTGGTCGAGAACGGGCTCAGAAGCCGGATCCGCGTCGAAACCGACGGACAGCTCAAGACCGGCCGCGACGTTGCGATCGCCGCGCTGCTCGGAGCCGACGAGTTCGGCTTCGCGACCGCGGCGCTCGTCTCGGAAGGCTGCATCCTGATGCGCAAGTGTCACCTGAACACGTGCCCGGTCGGGATCGCGACTCAGGATCCGGAGCTGCGCAAGCGCTTCGCGGGCCAGCCCGAGCACGTCATCAACTTCATGTTCTTCGTCGCCGAAGAGCTGCGCGAGATCATGGCGAAGCTCGGCTTCCGCACGGTGCAGGAGATGACCGGGCGCGTCGAGCGCCTCAAGGTCCGCGAGAACATCACGCACTGGAAGGCCAAGGGCATCGACTTCTCGCCGATTCTCTACAAGCCGGAAGTCGAAGAAGGCGTCGGCATCAGCGGCTACGAAAGCCAGGACCACGGGCTCGAGAAGGCGCTCGACAACGAGCTGATCCGCCTTTGCGCGGATGCGCTCGAGTCGAAGAAGCCCGTGCGCCTCGAGATGCCGATCAAGAACGTGAACCGCACGGTCTGCACGACCTTGTCGCACGAGATCACCAAGCGCTACGGCGAGGAAGGCCTGCCGCCGTACACGGTGCAGATCGACTTCGACGGCTCGGCCGGCCAGAGCTTTGCCGCGTTCCTGACGCGCGGGCTGTCGCTGACGATCAAGGGCGACGCGAACGACTATTTCTGCAAGGGAATGTCGGGCGGCCAGGTCGTGATTCAGCCGCCGGCGGGCGTCAAGTTCGCCGCCGAGGACAACATCGTGATCGGCAACGTCGCTCTGTACGGTGCGACCGGCGGCGAGGTGTTCATCCGCGGGCGCGCGGGCGAACGATTCGGCGTGCGCAACAGCGGTGCAACGGCCGTCGTCGAAGGCATCGGCGACCACGGGTGCGAGTACATGACCCGCGGCATCGTCGTCGTGCTCGGCACCACCGGCCGCAACTTTGCGGCCGGCATGAGCGGCGGCATCGCGTACGTGCTCGACGAGGAGAAGACGTTCCGCTCGCGCTGCAACCTCGGCATGGTCGAGCTGTTGCCGATCGATTCGGACGAAGACCGCCGGCGCGTGCACCAGCTGCTCGTCCGCCATGCGCAGTACACGAAGAGCGCCGTCGCCGCGCGCCTGCTCGAGGAGTGGGACGATTCGCGGGATGCGTTCGTCAAGGTGATGCCGACCGAGTACCGCAAGGTCATCGAGTCGATGAAGCTCGACGCGGAAGCGCAGAAGCTCGCGGCGGTTTAGTCGGACGCCGAAGCACGGAAGCTCGCGGCGGTTTAGCCGGACGCCGAAGCTGAGAAGCTCGCGGCGGTTTTAGCTCGAAGAATTTTTTTCAGGACAAGTAACGCTTTATGGGCACAGCGTAAGCATATGGGAAAGATCACAGGCTTTCTGGAGTATCCGCGCGAGCAGCCGACGAGGCGGCCCGTCGCAGAGCGTCTCCGTGACTGGCGCGAGTTCGAAGGCAAGCCTTCGGAGGACGTGCTCAAGAACCAGGGCGCGCGCTGCATGGATTGCGGCGTGCCGTTCTGCCACAACGGCTGTCCGCTCGGCAACGAAATTCCCGACTGGAACGACCTCGTCTATCGCGGCCGCTGGAAGGAGGCGATCGAGGCGTTGCACGCGACCAACAACTTCCCGGAGTTCACCGGCCGCATCTGTCCGGCTCCGTGCGAGGAAGCGTGCGTGCTCGGCATCAACGCCGATCCGGTTTCGATCAAGCTCATCGAGAAAAACGTGATCGACCATGCGTGGCGGGCCGGGTACGTGCGGCCGCAGCCGGCGCTCGTCGAGAGCGGAAAGAAAGTGGCCGTGGTCGGCTCGGGTCCTGCGGGAATGGCCTGCGCGCAGCAGCTCGCGCGCGCGGGACACGCCGTGACCTTGTTCGAAAGGAGCGACCGCATCGGCGGACTGCTTCGCTACGGCATTCCCGACTTCAAGATGGAAAAGCACCTGATCGACCGGCGCATGGAACAGATGGAAGCCGAAGGTGTCACGTTCCGCGCAGGCGTCGCGGTCGGTTCGGACGTCACGGCCGACGAGCTTCGCAAGGAGTTCGATGCCGTCGTGCTGTCGGTCGGCGCCACGCAGGCGCGCGACCTCCCGGTTCCAGGGCGCGATCTCGACGGCGTGCATTACGCGATGGAGTTCCTGCCACTTCAGAACAAGCGGGTCGCCGGTGACCGCAACGTCGCGCCGCTGACCGCGGCCGGCAAGCACGTGGTCGTGATCGGCGGCGGCGATACCGGCTCCGACTGCATCGGCACGTCGAACCGGCACGGCGCCACGAGCATCACGCAGCTCGAGATCCTGCCGAAGCCGCCGAATGCGCGCACGCCCGACATGCCGTGGCCATACTGGCCGATGATCTTCCGCACGTCGAGCTCGCAGGAAGAAGGCGCCGAGCGCGACTTTGCCGTCAATACACGCCGCTTCATCGGAGAGAACGGCAAGGTGAAAGCGATGGAGTGCGTGCGCGTCGAGTGGTTCACCGACTCGGACGGCCGCCGCAAGATGCGCGACATCCCGGACTCGATCTTCGAGATCCCGGCCGACCTCGTGCTGATCGCGATGGGCTTCCTCGGACCGGAGAAGAATCCGCTGCTCGACGGCTTCGGCGTCGAGCTCGACGAACGCAGCAACGTCAAGGTCACCGACTGGCAGACGTCGGTCGAGTCGGTGTTTGCGTGCGGCGACGCGCGCCGCGGGCAGTCGCTCGTCGTGTGGGCGATCTGGGAAGGCCGCGAGTGCGCGCGCGCCGTCGACGAATTCCTGACCGGGACGAGCAAGCTGCCGTCGACACCGCAACTCCTCTGAGCACGGTGGCCGCGAGCGAACCGCCCGAAGCATTGCATGGCGCGTCGAATATCGGTGCGGGCGCCGGAGGACCGGCGGAGGCACGGGCCGGTGTCGGTTCGCCGGCGCACGGGCGGCCGGGTTCTGCTGCGCCAGCCCTCGACGCAGAACGTTTCGCGGCCTTTTATGAACGCTCGGGCGTGCGCGTCGCGAAGAGCGAGAGTGCGTGGTGGTACGAAGCCGCGCCGCGCTTCCTGCTCGCGCTGCCGAGTCATCGCGAGCTCGTGCTTCCGGACGACGAAGCGCGCGAGCTGATCCGGCGCGAGCGGCTGGCCGGGCTGCGCTACATCAGCGGCGACGGCGGGCGCGAGAGCTTCCAGCTCGTCTGCGACTCGCCCGATTACAGCCTCGAGAAGCTTTCGGCCAACACGCGCAGCAAGGTGCGGCGGGGTCTTTCGCGAAACGAGATCCGGCAGATTTCCGGACGCGAGCTCGCGGCGCTTGCCGAAAGCGCGTTTGTCGAGACGATGGAGCGGCAGAACCGCGCATCCGCGAGCGCCGTCGAGACGTGGCGGCGCATGCTCGCGGCGGCCGACCAGGAGCCGGCCATCGAGATCTGGACGTCGTGGCACGAGGGCGAGTTCGCGAGCTACCTGATCGCCGTGCGCATCGACGACGTCTGCGAGTTCTTCCAGGCGCGCTCGGTCAGCCGGCTGCTCAAGCATTATCCGAACAACGCGCTGATCTACACGTTGACCGAAGAGATGCTGGTGCGGCGCGGCGTGCGCGAGGTGACGTTCGGGATCGAATCGCCGGAACCCGTCGAAGAGCTCGATGCGTTCAAACTGCAGATGGGCTATCGCAAGAAACCGATGCTGCAGCGGGTCGTGTTCCATCCGCTGCTGCGCACCGCGTTCGCCGTCGCGCCCGTTCGCCAGGCCGTCATGAGGCTCGGCACCAACCCCACCGCCAACGTCCGCCTGCGAAAACTCGCCGGCATCCTCAAGTTCGCGTGAAAAAAGGGGACAGGTACAATTAATTTTTCGCAGCAAATTCACGGGTGGGTTTCGTGCTGCGTTTCCCCCGAGCGAATTCATTGATCTTTTTTAAATCTACCTGTCCCCTTTTTCGGATCCCGTGATGTCGCGGCCGATTGCTGTCGTGTTTCCGGACAATCTCGGGGCGCTGGCGGCGGCTCGCGAGCTTGGCGCCGCGGGCATCGACGTCGTCGTTGCGGGGCCGAAGCGCGGGCCGGCGGCGCGCTCGCGGTTCGCGACGTTTGTCGAGATGCCCGATCTGTACGAGAGCACCGCGCGCTGGGCCGAAGCGCTGTGCGCGTGGGGCGCCGCGCAGACGACGAAGCCCGTGCTGTTCGCGAGCGAAGACGCCGGCCTGCTCGCCGCCGAAAAACATCACGACGAGCTCGCACAGCACTTCCTCAAGCCGCATCCCGCCCCCGGCGTCATCCTCGACGTCGTCGACAAGCGCCGCCTCTACGCCGCCGCCGAGCGCATCGGCGTCGGCGTGCCCGGCTCGCGCGAAGTCACCGACGCGAGCGAAATCGGCGACACGAAGGCGAGCGGATGGCTGATCAAGCCCGCTGTCCGCTATCGCCTGAGCGAAAGCGGCGGCATCCAGACGTTCCTGCAGGCGACCGGCGCCACCAAGGCGATCGCCGGCGATCCGGTGAGCGCCGCGCGCGCCGTCATCGCTGCCGGATTCCCGACGATTCTCCAGGAAGCCGTGCCGGGGCCGTTCGAGAACCTCGTGACGATCGCCGTGTCGATCTCGCGCGACGGCCGCGTGCTCGACTGGTTCGCCGCGCAGAAACAGTATGAGTATCCCGAGCCGTTCGGCGACGGTCTGATCGTGCGCACGATCAGCGATCCGGGCCTGCTCGAGCCGTGCGTGCGGCTGCTGCGCGAGATCGGGTATTGGGGGATCTGCGACATCGAGTTCAAGCGCGATGCCCGCAGCGGCCAGTACAAACTCCTCGATGCCAACCCGCGGACGTGGCTGTGGCTGAACCTCGGCACGCGTTCGGGACACAACCTGCTGCTGGCCGCGTACGGCGAGGCCACGGGGCTCAAAATCCAGCCTCCGCTGGCCCCCGACCGGCGGCCTCAGTGGGTCTCACCGCGCGGAACAATTGCCTTTTTGACGCGGTGTTACAGGCCGAAGCGCCACGGACTGGCGTTGGTTCCACGCTTGATGATAGGTGCTGCTTCCACCATGATGGCCAACTGGTGGGCCTTTCGGGATCCACTCTATCTGCGACCTTCTGCGTGGCCGGGACTCGTGCGGGCGAGTAAGCGCCTTGTCCGTGGACGGTAACCGGATCTGATCATCCGGCGGGGCAACAGAGAGAAGCATCCATCAGTCGACGACATCAGGCCAGCGGGCACTGCTTCGCCCCATCGTGAAGAGGGGCGTCGTCGCATACGAAATCGGCAATCGAATTATCGAGGAGCAAGCACGGCATGACGGTAGCGAAACAAGTGGAGCACTTTGTCTGGGAGCCCTCTGGCAAGGCTACGATCGACGGTTACGACCTGGCGGAGCTGGCAAAGAAATACCCCACCCCTTTCTACCTGATCTCCCAGGGCCAGCTGCGCGACAACTACCGCCGGCTGCGTCAGGCCTTCGCCAGCGTCGAGGGCCTCGAGACGTACTATTCGGTCAAGTCCAACTTCGAGAGCATCGTGCTGCGCACGCTCGCCGAAGAGGGCTGCGGCGCCGAGATTTCCGGTGCGCTCGACATGGAGCTCGCCAAGCGCGCCGGCATGCCGCCGAACAAGGTCGTCTATGACGGCCCGGTAAAACCCGAAGCCGATCTTCGCGCTGCGATCGAATGGGGCGTGCGCTTCATCAACATCGAGTCGATGACCGAGGCGCGCCTCATCAGCCGCATCGCGACCGAGATGGGCAAGAAGGTCAAGGTCGGTCTGCGCATCGACCCGCAGCTGTCCAAGCCGTACTACGACAAGGTCATCTCGACGTACAAGGAAAAGTTCGGTCTTCCGATCGAGCAGGCCGAAGCCGCCGTCGTCGAGATCGCGAAGCTCCCCGGCCTCGACTTCCGCTGCATCATGACCCACATCGGGTCGCAGATCTTCACACCGAGCCGTTACCTGACCACGCTCGAGAAGATTTTCGATCTCGTCGGCAAGCTCAAGGCGCGCGGCATCGAGATCGAAGAGATCAACATGGGCGGCGGGTACCCGGCGCAGAGCATGCGCAACCTTCGCATGTCGCGCCGCTTCGTATTCGCGCAGGTCATGGAGCGCTTCGGACGCATCGAGAAGAAGACGTCGTCGATCGACGATTTCGGCACGGCGATCTCGGGCAAGTATCACGAGCTCGTGAAATCGACCGGGCTGCATCCGCGCCTGACGCTCGAGCCTGGACGCTGCATCTGCGCCAATGCGCAGACCGTGATCGGCAACATCAAGATCGTCAAGAACGACTGGGTCTTCACGGACATTTCGATCAACGACGTTCCGGAGAACCTGTTCTTCTCGGAGTGGCGTTTCGTGGTGCCCGGCGAGAAGCCCGAGGCCAAGGGCAAGGCGTACAACGTCGCCGGTCCGACGCTCGCAACGCAGGACGTGCTGTATTTCAAGCGCGAGGTGCCGGGCGCAGCCGAAGGCCGTGCGGTCGCGATCCTGGACGCCGGAGCGTACAGCGTCGCCCGCGCCAACCAGTTCACGCGCGCGAGAAGCGCCGTGTATGCGATCAATCTCGACGGTGACATCGAGCTCGTGCGCCGGCCGGAGACGGTCGAGGACGTGCTCGTGAGCCAGGTGTGGCCGGAAGCCAAGGGCCAGGCGAAAGAGAAGAAGGCGTCGGCGGCGTAACTCGTCGACTGTCATCTGGGTCAGCGAAAGGGCGGGAGGCTTTGAGTCTCCCGCCCTTTCTTTTGCCGGGCATGGGCGTGGCAGCGCTTCGAAAAGATGCTCTCGCGAGCAGCGGGCCGGAATTGCATGACCTCGGCTCTCGTGATCGCTTCGCGCGCCATGCTCGAGCCGATGCATTCGCGATACACCCGCCCTCCCCTCGTCCGCCGTCTGAACGCGATGGCCGCTGCGTGCGGAGATGCACGTGCCGTCGTGCCGATCGATGCCGGCGAGCTCGTCGATCTCGCCGTGGAGACCACCGGCCTCGACGACTTCGGAAGCTTCGGCGACGGCAACTGGTTCGATCGTCTCGAAGCTCTCGTTGCTGCGGTCAACACGAGCGATCTCCACGTCGTCGGCCGGCTGATGACGCGCGAGGAAATGCTGCGCTGCCTGCGGACGCGCCTGTTGATGGCGAAGCAATGGCGCGAGGATCCGGGCATCGCGTCCGAGGTGATCCGCGCGCCTCTCGTCGTTACGGGTCCGGCACGCTCCGGAACCACGATCACGTTCGAGCTGCTGGCGCTCGATCCCGAGCTTCGAAGCCCGCGCGCTGCCGATGTGCTGCATCCTGCGCCGCAGGGCGGTACCTCCGACGCCGATCGCCTCGCGATGTCCGAATGCGAGCAGGAGCTGTGGGCCGACGTGCAGCCCGAGTTCGCCGCGATCCACGAGCTGCGCGCCGATCTTCCCGTCGAATGCGTGACGATCAATGCGCCGTCGTTTGCCGGCTCGCACTGGCCGATGCTGCTCCAGCAGCTCGGCGACTGGGCTCCCGATCCGCTTGCCGACTTCGCGTGGCACGGCGCCGCGCTCAGAACCATGCAGCGCGGCGATCCCGGGCGGCGCTGGCTGCTGAAGACTCCGGGCTACCTCGTGGGCCTCGACTTTCTCGCCGCCGCATATCCCGACGCCGAGCTCATTCTCACACACCGCGATCCGGCCAGAACAATGCCGTCGACGGTGAGCACCGTCGCGATGGTGCAGTGGCTACGCACCGATCACGTGGATCTCGACATGCTCTCGACGATGATCGGCGCGGTCTTTACGAATGCGCTCGGCGAAGTCGCGCGCCGGCGAAGCGACGGATCGCTTCCGCTTGCATGCGGCGACATCCGTTTCACCGAGCTGATGAACGATCCGGCCGGCGCCGTCGGTCGCGCGTATGCACAGCTCGGCCGCCGCATCAGCGACGAGCATGCGGCGGCGATTCGCGCGTACATTCGCGACAAGCCGCAGGGCAAGTTCGGGCGCCACCTGTACACCGCCGCCGAATGGGGCTTCGACGCCGCGTCACTGCGCGACGAGCTTCGTGACTACGTGACGACGTTCGGCATCGAGCTGGAAGACGCATGAGGAGAAAAGGGGACAGGTACATTTAAAAATCCACCGCAAATTCAACGGTGCGTTTTCTCGCAAAAAACTGAATGACCCTGTCCTCATGACGTATCGACACGCATTCCGGCAGCTGGAGGAAAAATGAGCGACCTCACCGCAACCAGCCGCGAGGCATTCCGCGATCTGCTTGCGACATTGCAGGAAGTCGCCGACCGCTACGCCGGCGAGGAGTGGGCGCTGTTTACGCCCGACGACGTCGCCGAAGGCCTGCGCGTCATTCTCCATCACGTTGCGACCGGCATCGAGACGCAGCTCGAGGAAGATGCCGCCGCGCCAACGTTCCGCTCGATCGTGACGCCGTGGCGCAAGGCGCTCGGCGACAATGCCGACGCGATGTATCACGACGCGAAGATCGATCCGGCGGGCACGTATCGCATCTCCGGACGCACCGCGGGCGCGGTCTACGTATCGTTCACCGTCGAAGCCGGAGCGGAAGACGGCGCGTTTCCGTCGGGGACAGTCGGCGTGCTCAACGACACCGGGTTCGACGTCGATGGCGACGGAGGCTTCGCGATCACGCTCGGCGGCCCGAAGCAGGATCGCAACTGGCTCGGCCTTGCCGAGGGCGCGTCGCGCATCACCGTCCGGCATTACTGGGAGCAAGCATCTCCTCCCGCGATTCCACCGGCGCCGGAGCTTGCGCTGAAGATTGAGCTTGTCGGAGGCAACGTGGCGCCTTCGCCGCGTGCGCCGAATGACGAGAGCGTCGCACGGTCGATTCGTCGCATGGCTCGCTATGTCCGCTCGCGCACGGTCGACCTCATCGCGAAGCCGGGCGCCGGCGAAGCGCCGGCGTTCGTCTCGCGCATCCCGAACCTGTTCGTCGCGCCGGTGAAGCCCGGTGCGCATGCGCTGGCTGCGGCCGATGCGGCCTATAGCCTCGCGCCGTACGTGCTCGGTCCCGATGAAGCGCTCGTCATCAGCGGCCGCTGGCCGAAGTGCCGCTGCGCCAACGTGAACCTGTGGAACCGGCAGCTGCAGACGTACGACTATCTTCGGCACCGGGTCAGCCTGAACCGCGCGCAGATGAAGCTCGAGGCCGACGGCAGCTTCCGCGTCGTGATCGCGCATCGCGACCCCGGCATGCCGAACTGGCTCGACACCGAGGGCCGCACGTTCGGGCTCGTGTTCTGGAGGTTCATGCTGCCGGACGGCGAGATCGAGACGCCCCACGCCGAGGTCATCGAGCTCGGTCTCTGAGACCCCGATTCCTCGGGGGTTCCTTTCCGGCCGCGAGCTGCGTTGCGGAGCCGCGAAATGACGCGACGTTCCGGGTCCGGCGGACTTCAGGCGAACGTCGTCGATTTAAAATACGCGGCGACTGTTGAAGTCCTTGCAGCGGGCAACCGAGTCGCGTTAGTTCTCCGGCCTACATCACACCGGGGAGGGATCATTCATGAAACAGTTCCATCGGTCGGCTTCGTTGCTGTCGGGCGCTCTTGCGCTCGGATTTCTGTTTTCATCGGCGCCCGCGGCCAATGCGCAGAGCGCAAAAACAATTCAGGCGGTCGTGGAAGCGCTTCGAGCCGGCGGCAAGACGATCGCCGGGCCCGGCGTATACACGCGACAGCCGACTACATCGGACGCTGCCGTGCAGCTCACGGTCGACACCAACGTCTGCGGCACCATCACGCTGATCAGCGGGGACGGCGCCGAGATGGATCTGCTCGACGGCGCGGCGGTGAACCTGCAGGGGTTCATTGCAAACGCGACGCTGAAAACCGCGGCAGGATGCGCCGACGGCGTGCGCAACGTGCAGTTGCAGTGCACCGGCGCTGTTCCGTGTGTCGCGGTGTGGCGCGTCGACGCGAAATAGTCGCGGCGCACATTGAACGCATGCCGGCGTCGATGCCGGATCGTGGAAACAGCGCGAGATCGTAGTCCGTGCGCGCGATGAGAGACGATCGTCGCCCGGCATGGGCGACGATGCGTGCACTCGGCCGATCATTGGGGACAGGTACGGATTTACTGGCGAAAAAAAACTGTACCTGTCCCCTTTTTCTTTCTATGGAGCCGTCGTGCGTTCGTCTGCGACGGGATGGACGATAGACGCCGCGTCGTCGGCCGCTGCCGCATGCTCGGCCGGCTTGGCATGCCCAGCGGACTTGGCGTGTTCGGCGGACGTCGCACGCTCCTCAGATGCCGTCTCCATATGGGCGCTGCCAGCCTTTGCGAGCTTGCGCGGCGTCACTCGGATCGTCAGCTCCGGATAGCGCGTCTGAAAGTTCTCGATGGGGAACTCCTGCGTTTCGTAGCCTCCGCAGGTCAGTGTCGCGGTCTTCCACGTCTTGCGGACGTTGACGGCAAAGTGGCCGGCGGAATCCACCTTCGCGTATTTTGGTCCGCTCGTGATTCCGCAGGTTCCGACGACATCGCCGGTATTCGCGTCGACCACTGTGCCGGTGAGCCGCAGCGACGTGCAGCCGCCGATCAGAATCGCGCAGAACAGGATTGCAGGGACTTTCGTTTTCATTGTGGTCCTCCCGGGAAGTCGGTGGACCTGATTTCGGTGTGCGGCGGCCTTGAGTCAAGAGCGGCCAACGACGTTCTGTGTCTCAGATCACGTGACGGCGCGCCGTAAGAGGTCGGAGATGCCGGCGAGCTACATCTCGCGACGGCCTTCGATGGCGCGCCCGACCGTGACGCCGTCGGCGTACTCGATCGTTCCGCCAACCGAAATGCCCTGGGCGATGCGACTGACGCGCACGCCGAGCGGCTTCAAGAGGCGCGACAGATAGACCGCCGTCGCTTCGCCTTCGATCGTCGGATTGGTCGCGACCAGCACTTCCTTGATCGGCTCGCGCCCTACCCGTTCGACGAGCTCGCGGATCTTGAGCTGCTCGGGGCCGCGCCCGTCCAGCGGAGAGATCGATCCGTGCAGCACGTGGAAGATTCCCTGGAAGCCGTGGCTTCGCTCGATCGCAACCAGATCGGCCGGCTCCTCGACGACGCAGACGATCGTGCGATCGCGCCGCGGGTCTTCGCAGTTCGAGCATGGATCGTCTTCGGTGAGCGCAAAGCAGCGGCTGCAGAAGCGCGTCGCCGATTTTACCGATTCGATCGCACGCGCGAGCTCGTTCGCGTAGCCCTGGTCGCCGCGCAGGATGAAGAACGCAAGGCGCGCGGCGCTTTTCTCGCCGACGCCGGGAAGACGCGTGAGAAGCTGGATCAGGGCCTGGAGCGCGGGCGTGTAGGCCACTCGTTCTCCTAGCGCCCCAGCCAGCGGCGCAGGCGTCCGCCGCCGGCCGCTTCGCCGCCGCCGGTCGTGTCGTCGTCGCTTTCGCTGTCGCCGCCCATCGCTTCATTCATCGCGTCGGGCGGAAGACCCATGTCGCCTGCCATCTTCTGCATCTCGACCGCCATCAGGTTCTGCGCCTTCTGGATCGCCGTGTTGACGCCGAGCACGAGGTTGTCCTGCAGCACGCGCTTGTCGGGATTCTCGAGCAGGCTCTGGTCGAGAAGGATCCGGCGCACCTGCAGCTTTCCGGTGATCACGATCTCGAGCTTGCCGTCGAGCAGCGTCGTCGAGACTTCCTTCTTGTCGACGCGCTTCTGGATCTGCTTCATCTGCTTCTGCAGGCCGCGGGCCTGCTTGAGCATCTGCATCATGGATGGTTCTTCGGCCATCTCGTCACTCCTTATTCTTCGTAGACGGATACTTTGGTGACGCGCCCGCCGAGATCGGCGACCGCCTTGTCGACAAACGGATCGGCGAGCGCGCTCGCCTTCTTCTTCGCGGTGCGCTCGTCGTGGATTCCCTGCAGCGTGACGCCTTCGGCCTGCGCCGACGCATCGACGATCTTGACGCTCACGTTCTCGCCGAAGTGCGCGCGGGCAACTTCGGTGACGCGGCCGAGAACCGTCGGGTTCTTGAGCTTCTGCGCCCAGCTCGCCGAAATCGGCGCGATCTGGACGTGCTCGGGCGTGATGCTCGCGAGCTTGCAGTTGGTCACGGTGACGTAAAGGTCGAGGCCGCCCTTCTTCTTGATGTCGTCGAGGAACGCTTCCCAGCGGCGCGCGAGCGCTTCTTCTTCGGACAGCGGCTCGAGCGGCTCGCCTTCGGGGCCGGTCCAGGCTTCGACCGCTGCGGCGTTCGGCTTGCCGGCGAGCGGGAGGCGGTCGGCCGCGGGCGCAGCTGTACGCGGAGGCGGCGGCGCTTGCGGCGGTGATTGAGCGGGACGCTGCGGCGCCGCGGTTTGCGGTTGCGAGCGCGGGGCTTCGGTTCGCGCCGGCTCGGTCCGCTGCGGTTCGATTCGCTGCGGCGTCGGCGCCGGCCCTGACATCGTTCGCGGCGCTGCCGCAGAGCGCGGCGCCGAGCCGCTCTCCATCGCACCGAGCTTCGACAGCAGCTCGGCCGCGCTTTCCACCGATTCGAGCGATGCGACCTTGAGAAGTCCCATCTCGAGCACGAGATCCGGATGCGTGCCGCGACGCAGGTCGCTCGCCGTCCCGAGCAGCGACGAGAAGATGCGTTGAAGATCGAGCGGGCTCCGCTTTGCCCTGAGCTCGGTTGCAAGACGCCGATGATTTTCAGGAATCACCGGCGACAGCGCTTTCACGTTCGCGACGGTGGCGACCGTGACGTGCCGGAGGATCTCGAGAACTTCGCCGAGAAGGCGTTCGATGTCGTAGCCGTAGCGGCGGACCTCGCCGATCAGGTCGACGATGCGCGGCGCGTCACCGAGAACGATCGATTCGACGATCCCCGACACCAGTTCGGTGCCGGCCACGCCGAGCAGCTGCGCGACTTCGGCAACGCCGAGAGGCCCGTCGGCGCCGGCCATCGCCTGCTCGAGCAGGGATTGCGCGTCGCGCATGCTGCCGTCGGCCTCGCGCGCGAGCAGCGCAATGGCGTCCGGCGAGATCTGCATCCCGTCGCGCTCGGCAATCGTCGTAAGCTGGCGCCCGATCTCGTCATCGGAAAGCCGCTTGAAGTCGTAGCGCTGGCAGCGCGACAGCACCGTCGGCGGCAGCTTGTGCACCTCGGTCGTCGCCATGATGAACTTGACGTGCGACGGCGGCTCTTCGAGCGTCTTCAAGAGCGCATTGAACGCCGACTTCGACAGCTGGTGGACCTCGTCGATGATGTAGACCTTGAAGCGCCCCGACGACGGCCGGTACTGCGCGCTTTCGATCAGGTCGCGGACCTCGTCGACGCCGTTGTTGGACGCGCCGTCGATCTCGATGATGTCCATCGACGAGCCCGACAGGTTCTGCAGGCACGACGGGCACTGGTTGCACGGCTCGGCGTTCTCGCCGCGATTGGTGCAGTTGATCGCGCGGGCCAGCAGGCGGGCGATCGTGGTCTTGCCGACTCCGCGGGTCCCGGTCAGCAGGAACGCGTGGGGGACGCGGTCGCGGCGGATCGCGTTGGCCAGCGTCTGCGTGACGTGGCTCTGCCCCACCACCGACCCGAAGGTCAGCGGGCGCCACCTGCGTGCGACCACTTCATACGACATCTGCCAGCGCTCCGAAGGCGAGTCGGTAGCACCGGGGACAGGGCCGGGCAATCTCGCGGTTTGCGCGGATTTTGTTTGACGTGGCGGGGCGTTGCGCTCGACCGGGGCGCGGATTTTGCCGCGATGTTTGCGACTCATTGCGTCCTGTCGCTGCGTCTGTCCGAAGGGGCGCTGCAGCGGCGGTCGCCGCCCGTCGATTGCAGACCGCTCACCAGCGCCTTCGGCAGTGATCCTTCACGACGTCGTCGCTGATCATCCGACGCCGGCCGGACCAGTCCCGTTCTGTCGAAGCGCTGATCCCGGAAGAGCGTCCGCACCGACGGAAATCGGCGCATCATTGCGCTTTACCCTTGCCGCAGCACCGGCAATCCCGTTAAGACGCCCGCCATGCACGTAACCGGCTCGCCTGCGAATCGACTTGTGGTCGTCATCACGATGCTCGCGCTGCTGACAGGCATCGCCGGGGTTTCATACGCATCGAGCGGCAGAGCCGAGTGCGGAGATGCGGACACGAGCGGCACCGTGACGGCGATCGACGCGCTGACCGTACTGCGTCGCAGCGTCGGGTATGGGGCCACGTGCGACATCTGCGTCTGCGATTCGAACGGGGACAAAAAGATCCTGGCCAGCGATGCCTTGCTGGTTCTGCAGGCCGCCGTCGGCCTCAGCTCGGCCCTCGCGTGTCCGCGCTGCGCGGACTTCGGGATTCCAGAGGCCCAGACCTGCCTGGGCGCCCACATCTTCATTCCGTCGGTCGCGCTGCCTGGCGGCCTCTCGGCGGAGGACTGCGCGCTCGTGGAGCAGGGAGCGCAGAACGGCTGCGTGGGCACGATCGAGCGCACCGGCGACGGCCTGATCATCGATGTGCGGCACTCCGAGGACACATACGAGAACTGCGACCTCTACCAGTCGATCTTCACCTGTGACGTGTCCGCGAAACAGGCCGATGCGATGAGCGCAGCCGCAAAGGTCGCGTGCCCGTGCTGTTCCATCGAATGTCCCGAGCGGACGTTGTGCAACGATGTGGGAGACAACGGATGCGCGAGCACAGGCGCCGCGGGCCAGGCGATCCCTCAACCGCCGATCAGCCAACGATCACCGACGATCGTAAGCAAGTCGGACGTGACCGCGACGTCGATTGTATCGACCACCACTCCGTCGCAAACAGTCAGCTCATCGTCGACCGAGTCTCCGTGCGGCACCTGCTGCAACGTGGATGAGCTCGGCGATATCGAGATCCCCGAGACACCGCCCCTTTTCACTTCGCTCGTGGTGCGCGTCAGCGGCGAGACGACACCGTACGGCTGCCTGTTCTGCGGCACCGACGACTTCCAGCCGGATCGCCAGATCTATCTCGGTCACGAAGACGACGACTCCGCGACCATCTGCATCATCGATGCTCACGGAATCTCCGAATCCGGAACGGTCGGTAGCTGCGAGGGCTACGGACTACTCGAGTACGGGCCGACCGAGGTGCTGCATGCGACCGGGATCAACTTCGAGCCGATCGATACGCTGCCGGCGGTGAATTTGAAGGCGCACTGAGTTGGCATCGGGCGCGCCCGCGCCGCGTTCATTCGTCGACCGCCGCCAGCCTTTGCGCGTCGGACATGTCTTGCCAACTGCTGTCAGGTTGCAGGAAGTTGCACGATCCGGCGAGCTCGCGGGCCGCATGGCCTGCGTTGCAAGCGGCTACGGGGGCCGCTAGTTTCCGCGGTCGTCGTTCCAGCCTTTGCGGAGAGGTGTCCGAGTGGCTTAAGGAGCACGCCTGGAACGCGTGTGTACCCTTACCGGTACCGTGGGTTCAAATCCCACCCTCTCCGCCATAAAGTCGTCAAGAGCGGGCGCCCTTCTCTCGGATCGCCGAATACAGCCGAATTGCTGCGGGAATCCGCGATTCAAGTTCGGGCAAGCGGGACCTGGAGAGAGCCGAACCTACACAAACAGGGCCTTTCCGGGAGATTTTCTCTGAACCGCTTTTGGGCGGTTCGCATACGCAACGCGACGGCCACCGAAACGCGAAAGTGCGGGCTCTCGGCACCGCTCTCTGGTTCCGGTTCCACCTCCTACTTCAAATCTCCGGTGGGTAAGGTATTTGAACCCGCGGTACTGAAGAGAATCCCCACCATCGGCGCCAGCGTCAGCCAGTATACGTACGAGGGCACCGAGCTGCGAAATCGCAAAATGCGACACGGCATTTCACCTCTCTCGGTTCCCTGTTCCTAGCGGTCATCTCGATCTCTCTGGGACTCTTTCGGCTTCCAATCGCTGTCTCTTCGGAGCGTCAGATACCCCTCACGTGAACTACTCATTCGTCTCATGGGACCGGCTCTTGAATGGTCGCTTCTAAGGGGAAAACGTCAATGGATTGAGCGTGGGACTTGGCTGCGCTGCCAGCGGCAAGAATTGAAGCGATTGGCGAATATAGCTGAGCCAGGAAAGGCGAACGGGCATGCTAGTCGGACAGGCTGACGGCAAGACGAATCCCTTCCTCCTGTGAACTAGGAGTGAGACAGCCTCTCGAGTACGAATTCGGGAAATCGTCAGAACCCTGTTCGAACGATCCTCCCCTATACACTCGATACGCAAACTTCTTGCCGCCCCATGTTGTGCCACCCCATTTCTTACACTGTTCCGAGTTGTCATAGGCCGAACCGTTTGTAGGATGTTCGGTGATCGAAGACACGTCCCCGTCGACCACAACTGCGTCGTCTTCTCCGGCTCTTAGGTCCTCTGGAGACCAAAAAATATTGAAGCAGTCCTGCACCCACTCGGCAAGATTTCCATACATATCGTAGAGACCAAATGGGTTCGGAGGATACTGCCCGACTTGGATCGGTTTATTCTCGGTGTGCGCGTTGAACGGGTTGATTGACATACTATCCCTCGAGTTTGCTTTGGATGCGTCATACTCGTTGCTATACCAAAATGCAGACTTGGTTCCTCCCCTGGCGGCGTACTCCCATTCGACCTCTGAGGGCAATCTGTAGTGTCGGCCGGTCTTTCGAGATAGCCATTCAGCATACTTCTGTGCATCGTTCCATGAAGCAATCACTGGATACTGACCGGTCAATTCGAGAATTACATAGCGGCCGGTATACTTCGTGCGGACACGAGGGCAGTGACCTTCGCGCTCACAAAGAGCATACTCGCTCATGGTTAGTTCCGTTTTGCTTAACGCGAGGCGATAGTTGAGCGTCACTTTGAACGGTGGCAAGCCACCAACTTCGATCCTTACGCCTGCGAGCTCCTCAACCACACCGATGCTTGAGGATCCAGCCGGGAGAACGACCATCTCGGGGCAGCCTGCGCAGTCTCGAAAGCTATCGCGGGGTTTGTATGTTCCCGGAATGACAATTTCGTCTAGATTTTCGTATCTACGTTGGGAGGATTCGCTGCCTAAAACGTTGGATTGAACGTGCACCTCGGGCTTCGTCGCAGTATCGTCGGCATCGGTGCGCCGCGTGGCGCTGGCTGGCGCACTACCGTCCGACCGACTGTCATCGGGCGGCGTAGCACTTATTGTTCCGAGACTAGAGTTTGCGAGCTTTTGCGAGGTGGCTGCTTGCGGGTTATCTAACTCGCTAGCCAAAGCATTGGATTGAGAGCGCACGTCGGGCTTGGTCGCAGCATTGTCGGCAGAGTCCGGTCGTGCGGTGCCGGTTGGCAATCTATTGTTCAATCGGTCGTCTGTGGTCGGTGTAGCACCGGTTTTTTCTAGATTTGAAGTTGCGGAAGTGACCGACATTGCTCCTTGCTGATTGGCGGATTTGCTACCCAACTCGTTGGATTTAGAGCGCACTTCCGATTGGGCCGAAACACTGTCGACGGTGCTCGACCGGTATTCGGTGCTTGGCGTGACACCGGATATTGCTAAATCTGAAGTTGCGGCGTTTTGCGGAATTGTGCGTTGCTGATTGTCGCCACGAGGTGAGAGAAGGCGTGCAATGATAGGTTCGACTCTAGGCAGCGGCAAAAATGGCTCTAGCGTGAGGTACGAGAGGAATGTGGCTACCATTCCCGCTGTGATTCGTACGGTGACATTTTTTTTTGAACGCGTCGCCTCCCCAATGTCCCGACGACACGATAAAAAGAAATGCTCCTAGCGTTGTCTTCAACGCCAGAAAAATAAGCTCAAAAATCTCTACCACAAGCGCCCCAATATTTGCGGCCGCTAGGAGGCCAGATACGACAGCACACGCAGTGTAGACAACCACGCCAGTCGCGTCGCATCAGAAGCCCTCCTCTCGAAATTTGTTGCTCAGATCTGACGTTCGGCAGGACCAGTGCGGGCACGATCAGCGCCAACAATGCGGCAAGGATTGTCCGTACTCATGTACTAGTCGATTTCTGTCGAGCGGTGACCTGTGCCCGAAACTGGACTCGTGACCCAGCACGCCCTCGTGGACAATACTACGAGCGAAAGCCTACCGAGGTCGACCTGTGAGCTGCACGCAGCCGGCTCGCGATCGACAACGAATCGCTCAAATACGACGCCGCGCGTCATCGACGCAACCCTACTACAAGTCCATGAGTACAAATCCCTACCGCTCCGCCAATTCTTTATAACCTTCCGCACTTCTCTCGGGTCGTCGAATATAGTCGAGTTGCTGCGGGAATCCGTGATTCATGTTCGCGCGCGTGAGACTTGGAGAAAGCCGAACTCAGATGAAAAGGGCCGATCCACGCGTTTTTCTCTGAGCCGCTTCTGGCCAGTCAACATACGAAGCGCAACGACTAGCGGAAGGCGAAAGCGCGCGTTCCTGGCACCATTCTCTGGTACCCTTCCCTCCGCCTATCGCAAAGTCTCCCGTATGTACCGACAGCGTTCGGCCCGGTCCTCAGCAATTTGTTCACCGCCGTCAGTCGCTTCGGCGTCTGGAAACTTGGATCGTCCTGCTTGCACTTATGGGGATCCGCGTTGGGCCTGCCGTTAGCTTGATAGAAATTCCGCTTCTTCTTTTCCGCACCTCCTGAGCGAATTCCAAAAGTCGAGGAACTTGCAGTGAAGGGAGTGCACTCGACGTAAGCAATGCTGCCTCCGCGACGAGTCCGAGCCGCACCACCCAGTCCTCCAGAGGACATTCCGATCGAAATGGCGGGGCCTCTTTCTCAATCACGCCGCTCAGCGCCAGGAAGCCGCGCAACGCATCGTCGACTTCACTCTCAACGCACAGGATCCACAGTAGCAGGCTTCGCGACACTGCCCTGGGTCCCCCCGTAGAAAGTTTGTGATGGGTGGTCAACAGTAGCCTGCTCTGCGCGATAGCGGTGGTCAGTTCTGCCTCATCTACGTCCTTCAATTCGCTGCGGACTTCGTTCCGTCGGCGTTCTGTTTCATTGCGATAACACAATTCGAAATGGAAGCCCGGAATCCTACGGTCGATGCGCGTCAGACAACGATGCACGCGGGGCGGAAAACGGTAGTCGGCTGGCTTGAATCGAATGGACTGAGATATAGCCGATGGATGGAGCGAAAAATCCGACGGCGCTTCAGGGATCTCCGTAAGTTGCGGTCGCATTCGCGGCGGTGCGAAAAGGAATTTTCCGCGGATTTCGTGGTTGAGCGGCAGATTCGACCCGGGGTCAGGCGGTAGAGGAAGCAGCCGCAGTCCATGCTGCATTGCTTCCATGGCCATCCACCTCAAAGCACGGTCGGCCAGGCTCGGTAATGATTTGTCGTAGTAGCCTCCCCCTACATCGCCATGCCCCCCGGTGAACCACACCTGCTTCAAGGAGTGCTGGTCATCCACTACGCTGTGACGCCGCCACGGAAGCGGCCGAAATGATGCTCGCATCTCATGTAGTGCGAGGGCGTGTCGCGCGTGGAAGATGTTGGGCGGAACGGCGACCTGATAGCGTTCAGTCCACTTGGCGGTCAGCCATCGGGATCGCGTAGGGATTCCAATGCTTGCCACGGTGTCCCAGACGCCGAGAAAGTGGATCCGAATCTGCTGGTCCTCGCGAAGCTGCGTGGGAAACTCGAGCTTTCGAAGATACGCACGCAGTGACGATCCCGCGAGCGCATTGTTTCCGTCCTCGTACAACCGAAATGCCTCGATAATATTCGCGTCCGTGGCGTGATCCTTGAGCAGCAGCCCGACTTCGGCGACGAACCCCGCCAGCGAGCGGACAGCAAATGCTCCGCGGCTAAACCCGAAAAGAAAGAGATGGTCCCCGTGATGGTACACTTGGCAGAGGTCGCGATAGGCGGCAACGATGCGTCCCTCAGTTCCATATCCGCTGGTTCCTGCGAAGATTTTTCGAACAGTCCGTCCGGCGTTGACGAGGAAAGATGTAGTTTGAGACAACTTACCGTCGCCACATTCGTCTGTCCCTATTCCGGGCAGGTAGTGCGGAGCGGCTTGGGTCGCGTCTTCGATGACGAGCTCAGCCAACCGATGAACGTTGGTATGAGTCGATTCTGGAGAATTGTAGGTGCCATCGACGAAGACGGCGACGTTGCCCATGCACGATTCCTTACCCGACTGCGGCGCGTGACAAAAGAAGGGGATGGGGAACGCGGTGGCCACCGTCACACATCGGGGCCTGTGCCGAGGTTGCTCGCATATTTTGTCCAGGCTTGGGCATTCCTAGGAGAGACACTGCCGCCCGCGTCCCAACAGGGTCGGAGGTGGCGGGCAGAGGCTACGATTTCGCAACTAGAGCCGAATTTGTCAGACGTTCGTGGTACCAATGGGGCGCCCGCCTAGATGGCCGACTCGTGTGACTCAGCAAGTCAGGCGATCCGACTGTGGCTACGAGTACTGCAGTCGAGATCCCTCTCTCCACTTTCACCTGGTCCGAATTCCCAGCTCTCTAACGTGAGCCCCATGCTCTCCCGGACTCGGCGGCCCCGAGTGACGATACTCTTCTCCCAATGAACCCGGACTGGGCGATTACGGGAAGGCTTCCCCGCGGGCATTTCGCATCGTCACGGATTTTCCAGATTCGCTTAGGAAGTGCTTCGTGAAAAGTTGGACACCCAAGTCGCTCCGAGGTGGGTGACCTTCTCTGGGCTCAGACTAGCCTCGCGTCGCGCCCAGTTGTTAGGCGAGATAGATATTTCGCGCGCGTAGGAAGCAATGGGCCGCAGAGTCGTGAGACGCGTCACCGGCGCAATACACGGGACCCGGCTCGCAATCTCGGCTAAGCTGTAAGCCTCGGTAGATTTGGAACTAGGCAGGAGGAGCGAACAGTCAAAGCATGGAAGAACGTGTCGCGCATACTTTGGGACATCTCTATGCCCTGGCGCAAGAATTTCCACCGGTGGAAGGCGTGGGATGGTGCTATCGCGGCCAAGCCGACCTCGAATGGTCGCTCATTCCGAAGGCGGGTCGGCCGGAATACTTCGACGCTAGATGGAATCAGAATACGATGGATCAGGGTGTCGAGCGGCCCCCAAAGGACCTGGGGCGCTTTCGGGCATGGCGTGACCACGCGATCGCCTTCTCGGTCGATCTTCCTTCTAATGACTTTGAATGCCTCGCTTATGCCCAGCACCTCCGATGTGCCGAGCAGTCCGATACGCAATCGCGTGCGGACTTCGACCGCCTTGCGTCGGCCCGACACGCCAGTCGTAGAAATCTCAACGAGTTCTCGTTTTGTGCTTCTTCGCCACGGCCGAGTTCTCAGGCTCCTACCACCACCACCTCAAAGACCCGGCCGTTGTCCCGTTTTTGTGATGGTCGCTGGGCTACGCCTCCTTCATCTCGCATGCATAAGCGGAGGTCGGCCAACTTGGCTAGCAGCAGCCGCCCAGAATATTGTGCCGAATATGATATCCTCCGATCGTGGTCGGTTTGGATTGTTACCCTCGCGGACGATCACACACTTAGGCGAGGATGCTCCTACGAGGTCAACAATGACGAATATCTTAGCGGCCAGTGGTGACGGAACGAAGGCCCCATCTCCGCGCAATTGCCCAACCACAGGCTCGGAGTGCCGTACGTAGACGTTCGAGAAGGAGAGCGTAAATCTACGCGACTCTTAGCCCATTGCGCAACTCCAAGAAGGTGATGGGCGCCGGTCAAGCACGCGCGGACCTTGGTGCCGCAGTCTTACTTGCCTGTCCTGTGCTAAGTCCCGAAAAAGCACCGCGATTGTGGAGACGGTTCTGCTGCGTCGAGGCCGCACGAGCGCGAACCTGCGTTCCCCCTCGGCTTGTTCACCGTCGTTCGACCCATCGTCTCGTTCTTTCTAACCTCTCGACGCATGGATAGTCTCAGCCTACAGGATAGAGCGACCCTGAACTCCTTGTCCTTGTACCTCGCAACAAGGCAGACTGCCCTGCGCTGCGCCCTTTCCCTGCGGACGCCGCTCACGACCGCACAAACCTCCGACCTTAGAGTCAACTACTCCAACTATTTCAGTAGCCTTATTTCTGCTGTCGAGTTGCTACGGGAGAGCGCCTCTCTCTCGATCGGATTCTCGGCGCTTTTGGAGTCGCGCTTCGTGTTTGCGGAGAACCCATCCGGCAAGGTGAACTATTCGTACGTACGAGAGCTTAGAAATGCGATCGTGCATCGCGGATTAGATATTTCAGCGGCGGCGCATATCAAAAGCGGAATTCCTTTCTTCATTGCGCCTCACGCCATCTCCAATCAGAGCGGAGCAAAATCGTATCCGAGGTTGAGCTTTTACGTGCTCGGCATCGTCGCAAAGTGCGAGTCTGTCATCCCGTGCGCCATCGAACAACATCTAGCTAACATAGGCGTTCTCGAACGATCCCCGGATCCAGAGCAGTGGGTGGCCGAGACACTAAGTCTCATCGAACAATCAGAGGTCATCCCAGAATGGGTAAGGGGGATGACGTCTGGAGCAGTCAAAATGGTAAAGCCGCGGGATGTTCATCGCGCTTCGCTTGAGCGACTTCGCTCCGGGATGCAGCCATACTTGGCATTGCCGCGATGTGACTAACCCGCGGCTCAAGCGGCCTATAGAACTGAGCGGTGCCTAACTATTACTCAACTGGATGCCGGCCGAGGGCCGCGCTTCGAGCTGGCCGTATCTGCGACCGCAGTTACTTCAGTCGTTACGCGTGATCCGCGGAACACCATGACCGACCAAAGTCGATCGGAGCACATTCTTCAACTCGCTCGGGAGTTGCTAGACGACATCGAGCTTAGCCGAACGAGCGCTGAGAGTCTGATCCTCAAGGCGTCTCGCCTCGCTCGTTGGGTTGGCAACAACGAGATTCGTCAGTGGCTCCAGCTGGAGATGGGCGGATACAATGGCTCAGATCCAGTATCGCTGAAATATATGAGCCTCACACACCGGTGGGTGAACTACGAAAACAAGACCGGATACTGGGGGCCACTCGCTCAGCAAGAGGCTTCGATTCTAGCTGAAAAAGCCAAACTGGCTTCCATGCGAACTCCAGACTCGAGCAGTCAGTTCGCCATCGCGGCGATTGGGAACGTGACGCGAGCGATGACCGAATCCGCAAATCTCATCGGGCGACTCAGCGGGATCAAAAGCCGAGTGCTCGCGAAGTTGCACGACTTTGTGACCGACGTCTACTACGAGAAAGAGTTCGACAAGCTATCGGAATCGATTTTTGAGCGGTACAAGAGCGAGGTTGACACTTTGATCGCCGATAATTGTGGCGACGTTATTCAGAAGATCCCCGCTGTTATGGACAGGCTCGCTGCAAACGATGAGGAGTCGATCTCGCAGGCTCTCGTAACCTGTCGGCGCATAATCGAAGCGTTCGCAGATTCTGTGTTCCCACCAACAGAGGGAACAATGGAAATCGGTGGGAACGCCCTTAGCCTCGACGCGTCCAAGCATCAGAATCGCATCAACGCTTACATTCACACAAAGACTGATAGCGCTTCACGCAAAAAAAGGCTTAGGCAAAACTTGGCAAATCTCTTCGATCGGGTTTCCTCTGGAGTCCATAGCGAAGTGACCGCAGAGGAAGCTCGATCGCTCTTTCTAAACACCTACCTATTCGTGGGCGAAGTTCTTCATCTCGCGAAGGCCGATGCCTAACGAACCTAGGCCGCCAGCGCGGCCCTTTATCTCGCACCCGTAATGTCGATGTTATTCTCTTTCTCGCACCTCAGCCACGAAGAAGCCTCATTGAGCCGCGGCTAATTGCTCTACCGCCATACTCGAAGACGACACGCACTTTTTAAGTGTATCCGTGGCGGGCGCGTGCCAGCCTCGTCTCACCTCCGGACTGATTGCGAGGCAAGCCGGGATCGTTGTTCCGCCCAGCTCAGCAATGGTGAATCCAGGAGCACGTCGAGACCGCCGCGCGTAGCTTCTTTTCCCGACAGGCCCGCGTCGGCGAGGTCCGGTGCCAGGAACGCATAGCGAATGAGGCGGCTCACATACGGCCCTGTGACTTTGGCTTCGCGCGCTATCTCGCTGACCGTGCGTACCTCCCCGCTAAGA
>DATNBU010000040.1 GCA_035571835.1 Candidatus Limnocylindrales bacterium
CGTCGCGGTAGAGAAACTGGACGGCGCGGAACTCGAGGTCGGGCTGCTCGAGCCGCTCATTGCCGCGAAAGCTTCGCTCGAAAACCTGCGCGGTCCTGAGGTTACGGACTTTCAGCTTGGTGATCGTGGCCGCGCCGCGAGCCGATGGCGACTGCGCGTGCACATCCAAAATCACGTACGGATCACTGTCGAGAAGGATGCGTAACCCTCGTTTGAAGTCGGCGGTAGTAATGACCATCCGCGCTTACTAGCCGGAACGGGGCCGGACGTCGATAAGGGCCCATCTGCCGCGTTGGATTCCGGCTTCGTTCGGTCGACGTACGGGAAGTACGACTCCCTCTCTACGCCGGAATCCGCCTTGCATCTGGACCCTTCTCGACGCCCGGCTCGTGTCCCGTCAGCTCCCGTTTCCGCTATCGACTGAGATTGCGGCTCCTGCGCCTGCTGCCCGCCCGGTCGCCCACGCCCATAAAAAGTTGTACCCGCCGATCGGGCCGAACGCGTCGAGCATTTCGCCGCATAGGAAGAGGCCGGGGCAGCGGCGGCTTTCCATCGTGCGCGGGTCGATTTCGGCGAGCGCGACGCCTCCGCCGGTGACTTCGGCGGTGCGGTATCCTTCGTGTCCGGTCCACGGCAGCTCGAAGTGCGTGAGCGCATCGATGAGGCGCAGCCGTTCGTCGCGGCGGAGCTCGGCCAGGCTGCGATCGATCGGAACTTCGGCAAGCTCGAGAAGCCGGTCGGCAAGGCGCGCCGGAAGATATGCGCGCATCACGCCCGCTACGCTCGCACGCCGCGGCGCGAGCTCGCGCTCCCACGCGTCGCCGTCGAGCGGCGTCCATTGGGCAAAGATAGGTTGCGGCTTTCTTGCGGACTCGGTGCTCGCCGACGATTCGGCCGGAACAGCGGAGGGCGCAGAGATGCTGCGCACGGCGAGATGCGAGACGTCGAGCACGGCCGGCCCGCTGAACCCGCGATGCGTGAAGAGAAACCCGCCGACCACGCGCAGCTTCTGGCGCCGCGCCGGTGCTTCGAGCGCGACGTCGAGCGATACGCCCGCGAGCGACGCAAATCGCCCGCGGCTGTCGGTCAGCGGAGTCAGCGCGGCGTAGGTCGGCTGGATCCTGTGTCCGAGGCTTCGCGCAATGCCGAGGCCGGCTCCGTCGCTGCCGGTGTTCGGAACCGAAAGGCCGCCGGTCGCGAGGACCACTGCAGAGGCATCGATCGAGTCTCCGCCGGCGATCACGACCCGCCAGCGCGCGCCGGTGGCGGAAGCAGTATCGATCGGCTCGACCGCGACCACCGCCGACTCGAATCGGAACGCAACGCCGAGCCGGCGCGCTTCGCCGACGAGTGCATCGCGCACGTCGCGCGCACGGTTGCTCGCCGGGAAAAGCTTTCCGGAGTCCGCTTCGAGCCGAAGCGGAATGCCGAGCTCCTCTTCGAAGAACCGTCGCTGCTCGTGGAGCGGCCACGAGCGTACGATCTTGTTCATCGTGTTGACCGACGACTCGGTCACGAACCGCGTCTCGTCGAGCTCGCCCGGCAGGATATTGCAGCGGCCGCCGCCGCTGATCAGGATCTTCTTTCCGCCGTCGCGCGTGCTCTCGACGACGACAACGTCTTTTCGATCGCCGCGCGAAGCGAGCGTCTTCGCGCAGTGGATCGCGGCCATCAGGCCGGCTGCGCCGGCTCCGACGATCACGATCGGCGCAGAATCGGCGGGCGAGGTGCTCAGAGGTTGAGTTCCGTCGTCGTGGCGACGCTCGTCACCGATTCGATTTCGACGCCGAGCGACGAGAAGAAACCGCGCAGCGGCCGTCCCGGTCCGACCTCGAGAATCCGGCAGTTGCGATCGACGAGCTCGCGCATGCACGAGACCCATTCGACCGTCGACGTCGCCTGTTCGACGAGGCAGCGCTCGAGGTCGGCGCGCGAGCCGGTATGAAACGCGCCGGTGCGGTTCGACAGCACGTGGACCGCCTTTGCTGCGCCGACGTGCTCGATGGCGCGCAGCGCTTCGGCCAGCGGGGCCTCGACGCTCTTCATGTGACGCGAGTGAAATGGCGCCGACACGCGCAGCGTGATCGATCGCGCGCGTTTGCCCGGCGCGGCCTTGACCGCCGCCACCGCCGCGGCAACGTCTTCGGCAAGGCCGCTCAGCGAAGCCTGGTCGAGCGCGTTGTAGTTGCCGACGTCCACTGCGAATTCCGCAGCGATCTCGCGCAGCCAGTCGACGTCGAGATCGGCATGGATGATCGCCGTCATCGCGCCGTTTCCGGCCGGCACCGCTTCCTGCATGAGCCTTCCGCGAAGCGCGACGATACGCACTGCATCGGCAAGCGTGAATACGCCCGCCGCAACCAGCGCGGTGTATTCTCCGAGGCTGTGTCCGCCGAAGTATTCCGCGACCAGTCCGCGATGAGCCCGCAGTGCGGTGAGCATTGCGATCTCTGCCGTCAGGATTGCCGGCTGCTGGAATTCGGTGAGCGCGAGGCGGGCACCGTCCTCGAAGCAGACTTCGGTCAGGTCGTAGCCCGCAGCCTGCGACGCTTCGTCGAAGACCGCGCGGCATTCGAGAAAGTGCTCCCAGAAGTCGCGCGCCATGCCGAGCTTCTGGGCTCCCTGGCCGGGAAACACGATTGCCAGTGGCTGGTGCGAATCCATTGCTTGCTCGTCTGTGTCGCATCGAGCGACAAGGTGCAAGGTGCGGCTAGTGGAGGTTCGGTCTCGCGGCGCCAAACGATGTTCGGCCTCGCGGCCTCGCTCGATGCTCGGCCTCGCGGCCTCGCTTTGCCCCGGTCGCGCTGTCCTGACAGATAGCGCGACATCGCGAGCGAGGGCGCGAGCCCGAGCATCCGACGGAACCGAGGGCGCGAGCCCCAGCAATTCGATCGACGAGGTATCCGCAATGACCACCAGCACCGCGACTGATCTCGGCTTCGATTCCGAGCGTGTCGAGCGCATCCGCACCGCCATCCGCGCCGATATCGATGCAATGCACTACGACGGCTGCGTGCTGCTCGTGGCGCGTCGCGGCCGCATCGCGTTTCACGAAGCGTTCGGATTCGCCGAGCGCGCGACGGCACGCCAGGCGTCGCTCGACGACGTGTTCTTCTCGATGTCGATCGCCAAGCAGCTCACCAACACGATGGTGATGATGCGCGTCGAGCGCGGCGAGATCAGCCTTCACACCCCGGTTCGCGAGATCATTCCGGCGTTCGGGCAGAAGGGTAAGCAGCACGTCACGGTCGGCGACCTCATGGTGCACAAGGCGGCGCTTCCGCTCGGCGTGCCGCCGATGCCGCCCGAGCTGATCGGCAACATCGACGCGACCACGGAGGCCGCCTGCGCCGTCATTCCGGAGAGTATGCCGGGCACGCGCGTCAGCTATTCGGCGATCATCGCGCATTCGGTGCTCGCGGCCATCGTGCGCCGCCTCGACGGCGAGCGCCGGCACTACCGGCAGATGCTCGCCGACGATCTGTTCGCGCCGCTCAGGATGACGAACACATCGCTCGGGCTTCGTCCCGATCTTGCGGCCCGCAAGGTTCCCGTGGTCGTGCGCGACCGCACGCCGGATCTGTTCGAGCCCGACCTGCTCGAAGCGTCGGCCATGCTGCTCGCCGAAGACTTCGAAATGCCTGCCGGCGCGTGCATGACGACCGCGCACGACTTCTTCCGCTTTGCCGAATGCTTCCGGCGCGGCGGCGAGCTCGACGGCGTGCGCATCCTGTCACCGTCGACGATCAGCCTGATGACGACCAACCAGACCGGCGAGCTGCCGAACGGGCTGTGGGACTACGCGCGCGCGGCCAGCGGATGGCCGGTATTCCCGGCGTATCTCGGCTACGGATTCTTCGTGCGCGGCGAAGGCTCGTATTTTCCGACGCCGTTCGGGCTTTCGACGACGCCGTCGGCGTACGGCGGCTTCGGCGCCGGCTCGAACTGCTTCTGGGTCGATCCGGTGCGCGAGCTCGTTTACGTGTACCTTTCGGCGGGCCTGATGTGCGAGACGAACAGCGTGCTTCGGCACCAGAAGATCGGCGACCTGGTGCAGGCGGCGATCATCGACTGAGACGGCTACGCGAAAGAGCCCGCGCCGACCACAAGTACCAACGAGGGTCCTCCGTCAGCACGTCAAGAATGAACGTTGCTGTGCAGTACAGCGATCACTGAACGGCGCGCATCAGAGCCAGGATCTGCTCGGTCGTCCTGCCACTGGTCGCCTTGCCTCTCAGGTGTCCTACGATGCTGCGGCCGCGTCGGCTTGCGCTGCCTCGAGCTTTTCGAATCCTCACGGCTGTCCCCTCCACTTCGAACTCCACTTCGCTGTCAGGCAGTAACCCAAGCCGCTCCCGAATCTCCACGGGGATTGTGACCTGTCCATCGCCCGACATTCCGCGGGGAATGTTCGCGTCGGCGGATTGCTCACGGAGCGGCCGCCATCCCCCGACATTCCCCGGGGAATGTTCGCGGATCGGCGAGATTGCCGCGCCGTGCGTCCATGAAGGCGCGGCCGAAGTCGAGGTCGGCCTGATACTGGTTGTGTGCCGCGCAGCGTAGCTCGATGTTCTCGGAGGTAGGAAGTCCGCCCATCGCGAACGGAGCTCTGTGGTGGAACTCGATGTTGCTCGTCTCGCGGCAGCGACGTCCTCGGCCGTCCAGGTAGCAGCAGCGCCCCGAGTCGCGTCGCCATACCTCGCGCCGCACGGCTGCCGGGATGGTTCGGGATCTCTGTCCTCGCTGCGAAGCGGCTGTATCGGCCGCGGGCGCCATTGAATCCGGCCGACCGGTGCATTCCGCGTTCGTCGGCGTCGTCGACCTCGGTCGATCGGTGCATTTCTCTTTCGTCGGCATCGCCGACTTCGGTCGATCGGTCGAGCCTGCCTTGCGCGCGAGTGTGCGGATGAGCAGCACGTCGATGGCACGACTGATGATCGCGGCCGGGTCGCGACCGGTCGCCGAGCGGCCGAGCAGATCCTGTAGCGATCGCAGCTTGTCGTGCGTTGCTTCGTCTACGGTGATCGCGATTTTGTAGCGACGCGGGCTGAGCGGAACGATCGGCTTCGTCGCGCTCGCCGGCTGCGCTGACGGTGGAGCGATCGCGACGCCGGCGACCTCGGAATCCGGGGAGGCCGGCCGATTACTCGAGCAGCCGGCGGACTCGCGGTCTGCCCAGGTGCGCGGATCGCTCGCACCGCCAGCCTGATGGCGAACCGGCGAACACCCATCGGCCAACGTTGGCGCTGCCACTATCGGCCCGTTGCTCGCCGCGTTCGCACCGCGACGCCCGGGCATCGCACGAACACGCGACGCCACATCCGCTCGCGGCGCCAGTTCCGCAACCAGCCGCTCGACCTCGCGCGAGCTCTTGTGCCTGGCGCGCTCGAGCACTCGCAGGTGGTTCTCGGTGGTCAGATGCCTGGCCAGCAGATGGATCGCGCTGAGATGGATCTCGCCGCGTGCGACCAGATCCAGCACGACCGGAAAGCGGCGCGCCGTGCGCGCAGCCCAAAGTCGCTTGGCAGTAACCTGTTCCGACATGTGGAAGCGCTCCATGCAGAAAATGAACATGGAGGAGCAGGCATGTCTGGCCCAGAGCTTGCGCTCATCGATTTCGGCGATCGCGACGAGAAGCGCCGCAGTCGTACGACGATCGCGGGCGACGAGACACTCGAAGTGATCGAGCAGTTCCTTTTCGGAGAGATTTGCAACACTGTCGAAGGATGTCGTCATGACGACCCTTGTAACACGGGTTTTTCAGGCGTCGTTTTCCGTAAGGATGCGACCACTCGCAGGCATGCGCGTTTCACGACAAAGCGCGAGATCTGAGCGGCGCAACGCGCGAAGTGGGCGAAAAAAGCCGTGCGCTCTGTTTCGCTTCGCTACAGGCGACGTGAAGCGGCGAAAAACCGCGTCAAACGAAATCGACATCGCGACGATGCTTCAATAACAAAAGTTTCATAGCTGCCGTGATCGGCCGCGAACGCCGCGCGCGTATTCTGCGACGAAAACGTTCGGACCCGTCGCCGTCGCCCAACATTCCCCGGGGAATGCTGTGTAGCAGCGACATAGCGCGCTGGTCGCAACATTCCCCGCGGAATGTTCGTGCAGCACGGACAGAGCGCGTTGGCCGCGCTCAAAATACTTATGGAGCAGCCGCGGGTGGCGTCGGCGGACCTTCCTCTCCGTCCTCACCCACTGCAATCACGCGATAGCGGACGACACCGCTGCCTGCCGACGTATCGCGCCACGAGAAGTCGTGGCGGCGGCGGATCTTGTCCTGATCGGCGACGTCGACCGTCGCGATGCGTTCCCACGACTCGTCTCCGTCGCGCTGGCGCTCGACGATGAACGACGCAAGATCGTAGAGCTTCTTTCCGTCGGCGCTCTTCTCCGCTCGCTTCCAGTGCACGACCGCGACATCGCCGTCGCGCTCGACGGTTGCCGTGCCGGGGATGACGGGCGCCGTGTCTTCGGGAGGCCGCACCGCAGTGCGATAGCCGCAGGCGCTGCCGCCCATGCCGAGGATTGCAGCGAGCGCGAGCGCAATCGCCAGCGGCCGTCGGCGGGTCCTCAAGCTTTCGGGCTCCGGGCGGAGCCGACTCCGTGTTTCTTTGCGAGCGTCTTCACGCGCCGCGATACGAGGCTCGTCGCGGTTCCGCCGTACGACGTGCGGCGCGCGATGGCTTCGTCGAGCGTCAGCAAGGAGGCGACGGTGCGTCCGGCCTTGCGGTCGGCGGCTTCGCCGAGGGCAGGAGAGAACTCTTCCAACTCGCGGCTGCTGAGCGCCGTGAGCTCGAGCTTCACCGCGAGGCAATGCCGCACGATGCGGCCGACGACTTCGTGCGCGTCGCGGAACGGGACGCCGCGCGCAACGAGGATCTCCGCGAGATCGGTGGCGAGCAGGAACGAATCGGACGCGGCGCGCCGCATGGCCGCCTCGTCGAACGTCAGCGAGCGCAGCATCGCGGCGAGCGTGGCGAGACTCGATGTTGCCGTGTCGAGGCTGTCGAACAGCGGCTCCTTGTCCTCCTGCAGGTCGCTGTTGTACGCGAGCGGAAGCCCTTTGACGGTCGTCAGCAGCGAGACGAGGTTTCCGGTCACGCGGCCGCTCTTGCCGCGCACGAGCTCGGCGATGTCGGGGTTCTTCTTCTGCGGCATCATCGAGCTGCCCGTCGAATACGCATCGTGAAGCTTGACGAAGCCGAACTCGCTCGTCGCCCACAGCACGATCTCTCCGGCAAGGCGCGACAGATGCGAGAACAGGATCGCGATGCCGGAGAGCGGCTCGAGCACGAAGTCGCGTGCGGCGACCGCGTCGATGCTGTTTTCGGCGACGCGCGCGAAGCCGAGCTCTTTGGCCGTGCGAGCGCGGTCGATCGGCAGCGTGGTGCCGGCGATTGCGCCGGCGCCGAGCGGCAGCTCGTTGACGCGCGCGTGCGCGTCGCAGAGGCGACTGCGGTCGCGGGCGAGCATCTCGTAGTACGCAAGCAGGTGGTGCGCGAGCAGGATCGGCTGCGCGCGCTGCATGTGCGTGTAGCCGGGCATCACGGCTTTCGGATGTGCGAGGCAGACTTCGATGAGCGCGCGCTGGAGGTCATCGATGCCGGCATCGACGCTTTTGAGCGCGTCCTTTACGTACAGGCGCACGTCGGTCGCGACCTGGTCGTTGCGCGACCGGGCGGTGTGCAGCTTGGCGCCGGTGGCGCCGGTTTTCTCGATTAGCCGGCGCTCGATCGCCATGTGCACGTCTTCGTCGGCGACGTCGAAGCGGAAGCGTCCCTCGCGGATCTCGCTTTCGATCTCGCGCAGGCCGCGCGTGATGGTCTCGCGCTCGGCGGCGGTCAGGATGCCGACCGACGCGAGCATCGTCGCGTGCGCGATGCTGCCGCGGATGTCGTACGCGTACAGCCGCTGGTCGAACGTGATCGATGCGGTGAACGCCTGCGTTGCGGCGTCGGGCTTTGCGTCGAAGCGGCCGCCCCAGCTCCGGTTCGATGCGGCCGCGGCTTTTTTGCCTGCGCCGGCAGCGGGTTTTGCGCCGGCGGCGGATTTCGCGCGCACCGGGGCCGCGGCGCGTGCCGGTGCGGCTTTCGGTTTTCTGCGCTTGTCCGCGGCCATGGGTTATCCTCCGTGTTCGTGGCGCCGTCCCGTGTCGTGCGCCGTGGTCGACAGGTAGTGATTTCGCGGGTTTGCGAAATTGTACCTGTCCCTCTTTTTTTTCGTCAGACTTTTCTGGTGCGGACCATGTTGCGGACTTTCAGGCGAAGGCCCGACAGCCGGATGAAGCCGGTGGCATCGGCCTGGGTGTAGACCTCGTCTTCCTCGAACGTCGCGAGCGCGGGCACGTACAGCGAATCGTCCGACTTGCGGCCGGCCACGGTCGCCGAGCCCTTGTACAGCTTCATGCGCACGGTGCCGTTGACGCAGCGCTGCGACTCGTCGACCGCGGCCTGCAGCATCTCGCGCTCGGGCGCGAACCAGTAGCCGTAGTAGACCATCTCGGCGTAGCGCGGAATCAGCGTATCGCGAAGGTGCATCACCTCGCGGTCGAGTGTCAGTGATTCGAGCGCGCGGTGCGCGATCGTGAGCACCGTTCCGCCGGGCGTCTCGTAGACGCCCCGCGATTTCATGCCGACGTAGCGGTTCTCGACGATGTCGGCGCGGCCGACGCCGTTGCGTCCGGCGATCTTGTTGAGCTTCGCCAGCAGGTCGAACGGGGCGAGCTTTTCGCCGTCGAGCGCGACCGGATCGCCCGAGATGTACTCGATCTCGACGTATTCGGCCTTGTCGGGAGCCTGCTCGGGCGAGACCGACAGCACGAACATGTCTTCGCGCGGCATCTGCCAAGGGTCTTCGAGCTCGATGCCCTCGAAGCTGATGTGCAGCACGTTGCGGTCCATGCTGTAGCCCTTGTCGCGCGTGACCGGCAGCGGGATGTCGTGCTTCTCGGCGAAATCGAACAGCTTGGCGCGCGAGTTGAGATCCCAGAAACGCCACGGCGCGATGACCTTGAGGTCGGGCGCGAGCGCAGCGTACGTGAGCTCGAATCGCACCTGGTCGTTGCCCTTGCCGGTCGCGCCGTGCGAGACGGAGTCGCTTCCGGTGCGCCGCGCGACTTCGATGTGGCGCTTGGCGATGACCGGCCGCGCGATCGACGTGCCGAGCAGATACGTGCCCTCGTAGACGGCTCCGGCGCGCAGCATCGGAAACACGAAGTCGCGCACGAACTCTTCGCGCAGGTCTTCGACGTACGCCTCGACGGCGCCGGTGCGAAATGCTTTCTGCCGCGCAGCCTCGAGGTCCTCGTCCTGGCCGACGTCGGCGATGTAGGCGACGACCTCGCAGCCGTACTGCTCGATCAGCCATTTGAGGATGACCGACGTGTCGAGCCCGCCGCTGTAGGCCAGCGCAATCTTCTTTGGCGTATCTTTTAAGCTCACGTTCTCTTCCTAAGAAAAAGGGGACAGGTACATTAAAATTTCGCCTGCAAAATCACGACGGGCGAAAGTGGCTCGCCCGATTTTCCACACGTTTTTTAAATGTACCTGTCCCTGTTTTCATGCTGCCTCGGGGGCTCCGGCGAGCCATGCGAGGATTGCTTTCTGGATATGAAGGCGGTTCTCGGCCTGCTCGAGCACGACGGCGCGCGGGCCTTCGAGCACTTCGGCCGTGATCTCTTCTCCGCGATGCGCCGGAAGGCAGTGCATCACGAGCGCACCGTCCGCGGCCGTCTCGAGAAGCTTCGCGTTCACCTGGAACTTCGCGAACACCTTGCGGCGCCTTTCGGCCTCGGCTTCCTGTCCCATGCTCGTCCACACGTCGGTGTACAGCACGTCGGCGCCGCGCGCGGCGTCTTCGACGTCGTGCGTGACGCGGATCCGGCCGGGCGCGGCGGCCTGGGTCTCGGCCAGGATGTCTGCGTCCGGCTCGTAGCCCTTCGGGCACGCGAGCACGAAATCAAAGCCGATCTTGGCGGCCGCCAGGATCCACGAGTGCACCATGTTGTTGCCGTCGCCGATGAACGCGAGGCGCATGCCTTCGAGCGACCCGCGCAGCTCGGACAGCGTCATCAGGTCGGCGAGGATCTGGCACGGATGGTACAGGTCGGAAAGGCCGTTGATCACCGGCACGGTGGCGCCGCGCGCCAGCTCGACGACCGAATCGTGCGAGAACGTGCGCGCGACGATCAGGTCGACCCATCGCGACAGGTTGGCCGCGACGTCGCCGCTGGTCTCGCGCATGCCGAGCTGGATGTCGCCCGGCGCGAGATAGATCGCGCCGCCGCCGAGCTGGTACATGCCGGTTTCGAACGTCACGCGCGTCCTCAGGCTCGGCTTCTCGAAGATCATCGCGAGCGTGCGGCCCGACAGCCACGGATGCGGCCGTTTCGCGCGCACGTCGGCTTTCAGCCTGCGCGCGAGCGCGATCAGGTCCTTGATCTCCTGCTTGGACACGTCGCGCAGGGTGACGAGGTCGCGTTTCATCCGAGCACCTCCACGAGCGCGGCGATGCCTTCGTCCACTTCGTCCCTGGTCAGGATGAGCGGCGGGATGATTCGCAGCACCGTGCCGGCCGTCGCGTTGGCGATCACGCCGCGGGCGAGAAGATCGCGCACGATCGGCTTGGTCTCGCGCCGGAACTCGACGCCGATCATCAGGCCTTTTCCGCGGATGTCGGCGACGTCGTCGCGCCCGCCGATCGCGTCTTTGAGCCGCGCGAGGAAATACGCTCCGACCTCCGCGGCGTTGTCGATCACGCCGCCGGCGGTCAGCTCGCCGAGAACTGCGAGCGCAGCCGCGCAGCACACCGGGTTCGCGCCGAACGTCGTGCCGTGCGAGCCCGGCACGAATGCCGATGCGACGTCTTCGCGCGCGAGCACCGCGCCGATCGGAAGACCGGCACCGAGGCCTTTCGCCGTCGTGACGATGTCGGGCACGATGCCTTCGTGCTCGTACGCGAACAGCGTGCCGGTGCGGCCGTTGCCGGTCTGCACTTCGTCGAGGATCAGGCGCGCACCCGACCGGTCGCAGATGTCGCGCAGCTCCTGGAGGTATCCGGCCGGCGGAATCACGATGCCGCCTTCGCCGATGATCGGCTCGACCAGCACCGCGGCGGTGTCGCTGCCGACCACGGCTGCGACGGCTTCGCTGCTGCCGGGCTCGACGTGCACGAAGCCTTCGAGCATCGGACCGAAGCCTTCCTGCAGACTCGGCTGGCCGGTTGCGGCCAGCGCACCGTACGTACGGCCGTGGAACGAGCCGTGCGCGGCGACGATCTTGTAGCGTCCGCCGGCAGCGCGCCGCGCCATCTTGATCGCAGCTTCGTTGGCCTCGGCGCCGCTGTTGCAGAAGAACACGCGGTCGGCGAAGGTCGCTTCGACGAGCCGCTGCGCAAGCCGTGCGCCCGGCTCGTGGTAATAGAGGTTCGACGCGTGGATGAGCTTGCCGGCCTGCTCGCGGATTGCCGCGACCACAGCCGGATGCGCGTGCCCGAGCGACGAGACGGCAAGCCCCGCGAACAGATCGAGATACTCGCGTCCGGACTCGTCCCACAGCCGGCAGCCTTTGCCGTGCGTGAACGCGACCGGATAGCGGGCGTAGTTCTGCGTCGTGAAGCGGTCGGTCGCTTCCACGATCGGCAGATTGCCTTCGGCTACGCTCATTTTGCCTTCGGCTACGCTCATCTTGCCTTCGGCTGCGCTCATTTCGCTTTTGCCTTCCTGCCGCTGGCAGCGCGCGTCGGTTTTTTCACGGAGCCGGCGGATTTCCGCCGCGACGCCGGCTGGAGCAAGACTGGCTCCCCGTCGAGCACGATTTCGGTGCCGACGCCTGCGGCCGTGAAGATCTCGAGCAGCACCGCGTGTCGGACGCGCCCGTCGATGATGTGCACCTGTCCGACGCCGCCGCGCAGCGCATCGATTGCGCACTCGACCTTCGGCACCATGCCGGCCGCGATCGAGCCCGCGTGAATCTGCTTGCGCGCCTCCGGCTCGGAAAGCCGCGACTGCAGCTCGCCGCCGGCCTTCATGATGCCGGCGACGTCCGTCAGAAGGATCAGCTTCTCGGCCTTGAGGCCGCGTGCGATCTCGGCGGCTGCAACATCGGCGTTGACGTTGAACGTGCGGCCGTCGGCATCCGTCGCGATCGGCGCGATCACCGGGATGAAGTCGGTTCCGTCGATGTGCTCGAGGATCTCCGGGTTGATGTGCGTGATGCGGCCGACCATGCCGACGTCGACGAGCTCGGCCTTCTTGCCTTTTTCGGAAATGCGCACGGCAAGCTTCTCGGCAATCAGCAGGTTGCCGTCCTTGCCGGTCAGGCCGACGGCCTTTCCGCCGTGCTTGTGGATCATCCCGACGATCTCTTTGTTGATCTGCCCGCCGAGGACCATCTCGACGATCTCCATCGTGGCTTCGTCGGTGACCCGCATGCCGCGCACGAAGCGCGTGGCGATGCCGTGGCGCTTGAGTGCCTCCTCGATCTGCGGACCGCCTCCATGCACGATGACCGGCCGCAGCCCGAGCGACTTCAGCAGCACGACGTCTTCGGCGAAGCCGGCCTTGAGCTTGTCGTCGAGCATCGCATGGCCGCCGTACTTGATAACGACGACGCGCCCCGCAAAGCGCCGCAGGTACGGAAGCGCTTCGAGCAGGACGTCGGCCTTTGCGATGAGCTCTTTCACGGCATTGTTCCTCTCCGAAAACACAAATCGGGGACAGACACCGATTTCGGAAAATCGGGGACAGACACCGATTTCGGGAAATCAGTGTCTGTCCCGGATTTTCAGTCGTCGGATGGCTGGGCGCTCGACTGCCGCTTTCCGGAGTGACTTGCCTATATCGCGGCCACTGCCGGGCTTCCAACGATCCGCACGCAGAAATTCGAGCTTTGCAGGAGGTGGCAGCCCCGGAGATCGCAGAGCTCCGGCCGCCGCTGCGCTCGCCGAGACGCTGCGCTGCCGGGCCTGCCGTCAGGCTCGCGGGTGCGCCTTGTCGTAGACGGCGGTGAGCTTGCCGAGCTCGAGATGCGTGTAGCGCTGGGTCGTCGCGATCGATGCGTGCCCGAGCATCTCCTGGATCGCGCGCAGGTCGGCGCCGTTTTCGAGCAGGTGCGTCGCGAACGAGTGCCGCAGCGAATGGGGCGTGGCGTGGGCGGCGATCGCCGCCGCGGCAAGATGCCGCTCGACGATCCGCCCGATGCTGCGGGTCGACAGCCGGGTTCCGCGCGCGTTCAGGAAAACGGCCTTTGCATCGCCATGCGCGAGCTTCCAGCTGCGCCGGTATTCGCCGAGCGCGGCGAGCGCGTCGGCGCCGACCGGCACGATACGCTCCTTGCTTCCCTTGCCGAGCACCCGGACGACGCCGAGCCCCTCATGGATCGACGTCCAGTTCAGGCCGGCGCACTCGGCCGCGCGAAGCCCGCACGAGTACAGCATCTCGAGCAGCGCCCGGTCGCGCAGGCCGGTCGGCTTTTTGAGATCGGGCGCGGCAAGCAGGGCAGACATGTCGTCGATCGACAGGTGAACGGGCAGTCGCTTCGGGATCTTCGGTGCCGTGACCGCCGCGCACGGGTCAGTCGGTGACGCCGCTTCGCCGGTCGACTTCTCCGCGACCGCGGCGCGCTCGCGCGCCAGCCAGCGGAAGAATGCACGCAGGGCGGCGAGCTTGCGGGCCGTCGTCGAGCGCGCACTGTCGCGAAGTCGCGCGGCGAGGAAGGCCCGGACCGCCGCGACGCCGTTCCCCTCGGAGTCGTCGGGAGCGAGCCTGTTGCCCGACGGCGACGAGACGACTGATACACCGGGTGTCTCACCTCGCTCGACGAGGAAGTCGAGGAACTGGCGAAGGTCGGCCAGGTACGCGCGCCGCGTGTTCGGCGACAGGCCGGACTCGACGGCAAGCGCGCGCTCGAACAGGTCGAGCAGCTCCAGATGGGACGCGGAGGTTTCGGACACGGCTTCCAGCATGGTATCACGCCGGATCATGTCTGCTGCACGAAACGAGGCCGCGACGCTGCCGCCGATTCCGAGCGAACGCGTCGAGTTCCCGTCGCGTCGCGGCAACCTTCTGGTCGGCGACATCCATCGCGCTGCGGCCGGGAGCACCAGATGGCTGGTGCTCTGTCACGGAATGGAGTCGACGCGCGGAGGGACCAAGCAGACGGCCATCGCCGAGCGTTTCGTTCCCGCCGGCTACAACGTGCTGCGTTTCGACTTTTCGTTCGTCGGCGATTCGGAAGGCGAGTACGAGGACCTGACGGTCACCGCCGAGGTCGACGACGCGCTCGGCGCGCTCGACTTCATGCACCAGTTCGGCGGCAGCGAATCCACGCTCATCGGCTCGAGTCTTGGCGGGCTGGTTGCGCTGCTGGCCGCGGCCCAGGCTCCGCATCTCGTCAGCTCGCTCGCGCTGATCGCCGCGGTCGCCGATGCACGCATTTTCACCGACGGGCTCACCGACAAGGCGATCGCCGACTGGCGTACGCGCGGTCGCCGGCGCGTCGGTTCGGGATTTCTGCGGCCGGGCTTTTATGACGACGTGCTGCGCATCGATGCGCCCGCGACGATGCGCGCGCTTTCGATGCCGGTGCTCGTGATGCACGGCGAGGCCGACACCGTGGTGCCGCCGTCGCATGCCGAGATCATCCGTGCGAACGTGGCCGGGCCATGCACGGTCGAGTACTTCGCCGGCGTCGGTCATCGCTTCGAGGAACCCGGTGCGCTCGAGCGACTGCTCGACGTGCTCGGCAGCTGGCTCGCGCGCGTCCAGGGAACGTAAGCCGTGATGTGGCGGGTTCGTTGCCACGCCTGCTCGTCGGAATTCGACTCCGACGATCCGATCGGTCGCTCCGCGCGCTGCGAAAGGTGCGGGAGCGAGCTGCGCTGCTGCAGGAACTGCCGCTTCTACGACCTGTCGTCCTATAACGAGTGCGCCGAGCCGTCGGCCGAGCGCGTGCTCGAAAAAGATCGCGCGAACTTCTGCGACTATTTCTCGCCCGCGAGCGGCGAGCGCGGCGCTGGAATTCCCGCCGCGAAGCCCGACAGCCTGTCCGAGCTCGAAAAGCTCTTCCGCAAAAACTGACATCGGAAGCGGTCGCCGTTTCGCGATCCCACGAACTCGGAGTCTGCGCGAAATCGGTGTCTGTCCCCGATTTCGCGAAATCAGTGTCTGTCCCCGATTTTCTCAGCGACCGCGGAAGACCGGGGGGCGTTTCTCGCGCATTGCGCCGATGCCTTCGGCGGCGTCGGCTGTCGTGAACGTGATGGCCTGTTCGGAGGCTTCGCGGGCGATCGCTTCGTCGATCGTGTGCGAATCGCCGCAGCGCAGGGTCTGCTTGAGCGAACGCACGGCAAGCGGCGCCGCGCTCGCGATTGCCGAGGCGAGCTCGGCGACGACCGCATCGAAGTCGTCACCGGCGATGCGGTTGGCGATGCCGAGCGCGAGGGCTTCGTCGGCGCCGATCATGCGGCCCGTGTAAAGCAGGTCGGCGGCCGCCGACGGTCCGATGAGGCGCGGCAGGTTCCAGGTCGCGGCCATGCCCGGATGAATCCCGAGCCGCACGAACGTCATGCCGACGCGCGCATCCTTGTGCATCACACGCAGGTCGGCCCCGAGCGCGAAGCAGAATCCTGCACCGACGGCATGCCCGTTGATCGCCGCGATCGAAGGCACACGCAGGTCGCGGATCGAAAGGAACGCGCGATAGAAGCTCTCTCCTCCGCCAAGACCTTCCTCGGCGTCACCCGAGCCAGCCTCCGCGCCGAGAGTCCTTAAGTCCGCGCCCGAGCAGAACCCCTTTCCGGCGCCGGTGATCATGACCACTCTGACGTCGTCGTCGCCGTTGAGCGTCTCGACCGCGCGAACCATCTCTCGACCCATCTGCGGCGTCATCGCATTGCGCTCGGCCGGCCGGTTGAGCGTAATGCGGCCGATCGGACCGTCTCTCGTCACGTCGATCTGTTCGAAAGACATCGTTGCTCCCTCATGCTCGCGTCAGTAGAATCCGCGTCCACTAACCCGCCACGAGCATGCAGTCAAAACAGCTTTCCGATCCCGGTTTGAAACATGCCCAGCCTGAAGAGGTTCCTGTGAACGATATCCGGACCATGCTGCCTCGCGTCGCTCTCGTACTCCTTGCTCTGTCGCTGCCCGTGATGGCGACGGCCCAGCGCGCGCAAAAGCTGGACGAGAAGCAGGAAAAACAGGCGGAGGCGCAGCAGGCCGAGGCCGCTGCAATCGCTGCGCTCGGCAGCCAGGTGCCGCCGGCCAACGCCATCGGGCTTGCGACGATCCTGCGCTCCGGCGACCGGTCTGTCTTTGCCGCGCTCTCCAAGTCGAGCGGCGACGCGTTCGAGGCGTCCGGCATCGATGTCGATTTCGTCACGGTCAAGTTCGGTCCTCTCAAGATTCAGAACGCGCACGTTTCGCTGACGCCTTCGGCCGACGGCCGTTCGTGCCGCTTCGCGATTACCGGAACGCCGTTCGGAGAAGGCTCGACGCTGGAGGCGTCCGGAACCGCCGAATGGGGCGTCGGTCCGCTCGGCGGCGACAAGCTCGATCTCGTCTATGCGGTCGGCAACGCTCCGGTCGAAGCCGTGCGCACGTTTCTTCCCGGCCGCATCGATCCGAGCTTCCGGGGCATGGTCGGCTTCCATGGAAAAGCGAGCGGCATCATCAACGAAACGACGACCGAAGATGCGCCGGCGACGCCGCTGCGCGGCGATTTCGAGGCGATGCTCGACTGGCAGATCCTCGGTCGCACGGCTCCGGCGACGATCAACGGCAATTTTTCTCTCGACGACAAGATGGTCAGGATCTCGGGCGGCCACATCAAATGGCAGGATTTCGACCTCGCGCTGCGCGGATGGTTCGAGCCGTTTCCGACCGGAAAAATCGAGCTGACTGCGCTCTTCAACGACATCGACGCCCACAAGGTCGCCGTCGACTGGAACGTTCCGCCGCCGTGGCAGCCGACCGCCACGCTGACCGGGCAGTTCAATCTCACCGGCAAGCAGGGCCAGTCGATGCTCAAGTACGAAGCCAGGGCACCGAGCGCCGACGTGCCCGGGCTCGGCGGCTATAACGTCCACATGGTCAAACCGAAGTTCACCGGCAGCATCCTCGTAATCAATGCGGATGCCTCGGTGACGTTCCTGCCGGAGCAGTGGAGCGTCGGCGGAATCGATCTCGGATCGCTGCCGTCGGGAATCCTGTGGTTCCGCGACAAGGTCATGTACAACGCGTCGAACTCGCCGCTGTGGGGCGGTGAAAACGACGCGACGATCTCGTACAAACCGGCCGAGCATCCGGCGTTCACGATGTCGGGACGGATCAAGGGCGCAGACGGGCGCATCATGGCGCAACGCCTCTTGCCGCAGCTCGGACTCGACGCCGAGGGATACGGATCGGTCTCGTACATCTTCGGGCAGGATGTCGAGCGCAAGCCCCAGTGGTCCGTGCACGGCTCGCTGCTGACCGGCCGCATCGGCAACGTCGATCTGTTCGCGCGCACGCTCGATGCGCTCGGGGCGGCCGATCCTTCGATCAAGGTTGCCGATGCAGCCGCCGATATGCCGAAGCCGCGCCATGGAACCGGCACCCGCATCGACAAGTTCTTCTTCGAAGCCGAGAAAAACGCCGACGCATATTCGCTCGGCGGAATGTTCCTTCGCGCCGAGGAATTCCAGCTCGATGCGGATGGCGAATATTCCGAGGCGTCCGGCCTCAATCTCGACGGTACCGTGATGTTCCCGCCCGCCGCGGTCGACAAGCTCGCCGCGTCGGCGCCGTGGATCAAGGCCCTGCGGGTCGAAGGCGGGCCGATGTACGTTCCGGTCGCCATTACCGGCAAGACGCAGAGCCCGGCGGTCGCGCTCGCGCCCGGTTACGCAGAGCTGCTCGCCAGTACCAAGCGCGGCGAGCCGGTGACTGCGCCGGGCATCAAGCATGCGCGCAAAGTCGGAGCGGAAAACGTTGCGAGCATTCCCGGCGATCCGAACGCGATCAACGAGTAAGAGGCCGGGCGCGGCCTCGCCATGCTCTGGCTCGCGCTGACGACTGCGCTGCTGCTTGCCCTGGCCTTCACCGGTTATCGGAAGGTCAGGCGGCTTCGCTTCCGGCGTGCTCTCGCAGCGCTCGAGGGCGGCTCGCGCGCGACCGCGCTCGAGATCGATGCGTTCTCCGAGATCGAAGATCATCTCGCGATACGCGAGTGCCCGTGCGGCGGGCTGCTCGCGAGTCTTGGCGAACGCAGCGAGCCCGACGGCAAGCGCATCTTTCGAGTAGTGCGCGTCGAGTGCCGCCGCTGCGAGGAGCTCGCCGAGATCTGGTTCGACGCAACCCGTGCGTATCATTGAGCCCGGGGGCGTGCCGGTGCATCGTACCCATCACCTGCCTGCGAAGATGAACATGGAAATCCGCCCCATCGATACCGCAGAGAACGAGTACGACAGCGTGCTCGGAGTCTACACGCTTTTCGTCTCGCTGCCGCGCGCCGAGACGGTGTACTTCCGGCTCGTTGCCGAAGCGTGGGAAGACTATGCGGTAGTGCGTACGATGGAGCGCTTCCATGGTCCGCAGCGCACCGAGACGCTGGTCGTCGCAATGGCCGTTCCGGACTATCTCGAGCCTTGCTCGCGCAGCCTCGCGCGTCTGGTCGCCGAAGTCGACGGCCGCCAGGTGCCGACGACTCCTGCGCTTCGCGCGGCGCTGCGCCGCGATCTGCTTGGACCGGATGCCGACCGTCCGGACTAATCTTCGCAGGATGACGCCGGCGGAATGATCACGCAGGCTCGATATCGGTGCCTGTCTCTTCCTCCGCCTGCTCGCGCCTGTCCTTGCCGAACACGTACGCCACGCCGATCGAGATGGCGTAGAGGAACATCAGCGGCACGGCCATCATCAGCTGATTCGCCGCATCGGGCGTCGGTGTCAGCACGGCCGCCACGATGAAGATGACGACCACTGCGTAGCGCGAGAACGACAGAAGCTGGCGCCACGTGACGAAGCCGATGCGCGCAAGGAAGAAGATGATGACCGGCAGCTCGAACGTCACCCCGAACGCCAGCATCATGTGCGACGTGAACGAGCGGTATTCGCTCATGCTGAGCATCGCGTCGATACCGATGTCGGCGTACTCCGAGAGAAAGAACGGAATGCCCATCGGAAATACGAAGAAGTAACAGAAGCTCGCGCCGCCAAGGAAGAACAACGTTCCGAACAGCACGAACCATTTCGCGTAGCGGGCTTCGCGATCCTCGAGCCCCGGCACGATGAAGCGCCACAGCTGATAAAGGATCACCGGCAGCGCAAGAAAAACGGCGCCGATCAGCGATACGCTGAACTTCGTGAAGAATGCCTCGGCAAGCCCGGTGCCGATGATCTGGTACTTGAGCCCGTTGGCTTCCGCCGAGCTGCGCAGCGGATGGATGAGGATGTCGAAAAGGTAGTGGACGTTCGGGTACGTGACGACGAAGGCGACGGCGACTGCGCCGATGGCGCGGGCGAGCCGGCGGCGCAGCTCGGCCAGGTGGCCGGTCAGAGGCAGCTCGACGTCCGGCACGGTCACGCCGATCGATCGTTCAGGCCGAAGCCTTCGGATCCGGATCGGTCTTTTCCTTGGCCGTGTCTTTTGCCAGCTCCTCTTCGGATTCCAGCTCGGCTTCGTCGGCGACGTCGCTCGCTTTGACAGTCGGGATTGCGCCTCGCGGCGTCGTTCGCTGCGTGCGCGAGACCTTGCCCGCCTGGCGCGACGCTTCGCGCGACTGCTCCTCGAGCGAACGGCGCGCTTCGTCGAGCTCGGCGTTGATGTCGGAGGTTGCGCGGCGGAATTCGGCGAGGCCTTTGCCGAGGCCGGCCGCCAGCTCGGGCAGGCGCTTCGGGCCGAGTACGAGCAGCGCGATCACGAGAATGAAGATGAGCTCGCTTGGGCCGATGCCGAACATGCGTGGGAGGCTAGGAGTCGGGTTGTTCTCAGTCAAGTTCGCTCTGCCGGACGGCGATAAGGGCCCATCTGCTTCGTTGTCGCCGCGCGCCTCCGCTCGTAGTGGGGCCGGACGTCGATACGGGCCCATCTGCCGCGTTGGATTCCGCTTCGTTCGCTACGACGTACGGGAAGTACGCCTCCGCTCACTACGCGGAATCCGCCTTGCATCTGGACCCGTCTCGCCGCCCGGCGCGTGAAACGGCACTCCCAACACGGAGTTTGACGGCGGCGGCGTTCCGGCTTGGAGGTTTTGGCGCTTCGTCTCGTTGCGCGGGTGCTCCCATCCCGGGATTCAAGGGTGGAGATCTCGTCTCGGAGTGCGGTCGTCTTTGGTTGTGGCCGCTTCGCTTCGCGCGAAAGGCTTTGACGGCCTCGGCTTGGGCTGGTGTCGGGGCTTATCCTCGCTTCGCTCGGCTTTATTCTTGTCGGTCTTTGGTTGTCTGGGTTAAACACGAGGGATGCGACGGACTGGGCTGCTTTATGATCGGCGGTTTCTCGAGCATCGGACCGGGGTGCGGCATCCGGAGGCGCCGGAGAGGATGGCGGTGCTTTGCGAGTTGTTCGAGGGGGGTGGGTACTCGGGGTTTGAGCGGGTCGCGGCGCGGCTTGCGACGGAGGAGGAGCTGCGGCGGGTGCACGAGCACGGGCATGTGGCGGCGGTCGCCCACAGCGCAGGGCGGGCGCATACGCAGTTCGATGCGGATACTCCGGCATCGGCAGGGTCGTTCGAGGCTGCGCGTCTGGCGGCGGGCGGGGCGATCGACATGGCGGACGCGATTGCGCGTGGAGATCTCGACAATGGTTTTGCGGCGCTGCGGCCGCCCGGGCATCACGCGGAAGCGGATCGGCCGATGGGGTTCTGCCTGTTCAACAACGTCGCGGTGGTGGCGCGGCATCTGCTCGACGTGCGCGGGATCGAGCGCGTGCTGATCGTCGACTGGGACGTGCACCACGGCAACGGCACCCAGCACTCGTTCTACGATTCATCACGCGTGCTCTACGCGTCGACTCATCAGTATCCGTTCTATCCTGGAACCGGCGCGCCGGACGAGATCGGTCGCGGAGAAGGGGCGGGCTACACGCTCAACGTTCCGATGCCGGCAGGCGCGGGCAACAGCGAGTTCGGTGCGGCGTTTCGCGATCTGCTGCTGCCGGTGGCGCGCGAATTTGCACCGCAGTTCGTGCTGGTCTCGGCGGGATTCGATGCGCATCGCGACGATCCGCTCGCGTCGCTTTCCCTGACGACGAACGCGTTCGCCGAGATGACCGACGCGCTCGTCTCGGTCGCCGATGCGAGCGCGGGAGGAAAGATCCTGCTGCTGCTCGAAGGCGGTTACGACCTCGACGCGCTCAGCGGCTCGGTGGCGACGAGCGTCGCGCACCTTCGAGATCCGCAACCGCTCGCGGAAAGCGCGGGCGAAGCGACGGCATGGACGCGCCTCAGTCGCGACGCGCTTGGCCCGTATTGGGAAACAATCTGATTCCGTTGTCCTCGCGCGCAGCGGGCGGAGGTTCGATCGGCGCGGTTCCCCAAAGACGACCGGACGGTCGCGCGCTCTCTTCGGATGGCGGCGGTGGCGGTGGCGCTTCGTCGGTCGCCGGGTCGCGACCTTCCGAATCGCGATAGAGCCGCACTTCGGTCCCGGATCGGGTCTCGACGGGCCGCGCACTCAGATGTTCGGGCATCGGGCGGCCGTACGGATCGGTCCGTACGCGCGGAAGCGGACGGCCATCCGCATCGGTCGGAACGCCGGCTCCGCGCAGCGGGCGGCCGTCGGCATCTCTGGGCAATGCCCGGCCGTACGGCTCCGTCGCAGCGCCATCACCGGGGAGCGCGCGGCCATACGGATCAGTCGCGGCACCCGGCAGCGGGCGGCCATACGGATCGGTCGCCGGTTCAGGCAGCGGGCGGCCATACGGATCGGTCGCCGGTTCCGGCGGCAGCGGACGGCCATACGGATCCGTCGCGACGCCGCCGGGCAGGGGTCGGCCGTACGGATCGGTCGGAACGGGAGCTGGTGATGACGCCCATCGATCGCGTGTGGGCGTTTCCGGGTTGCGCTCGGACGGCCAACGCGGATCGCCCGCGTTCGGCGGCGTTCTTTCGATCGGAAAACCATCTTCGTCGAGCGGCACGGCGCCGAGCGGATCGCCGGCGCCGGTGGCCGGCGGGGAGCCAGCGTCGCCAGGCGGGCGATACACGCGCACTTCCGACGGTGACGCTGGCGGCGTCGAGTCTTCCTCGCCCGGACTGCCGGGCTCGGTGCCTTCCTTGAAGCATTCGAGGAACGGAGCGGCGGTCCACTCGGCGGCGCGCTTGCCCGAATCCGGATCGATGTTCACGCAATTGATGTCTTCGGGCATCTCGAAGTCGCGCACCGGTGTGCCGGCCAGCGCGGGCTTCATGAAGTCGAGCCAGATCGGCGCAGCGACGCGTCCGCCGGTTCCCATCTTGCCCATCGTCTGGTTGGGATCGTCGAAACCGACCCACACGCCGACCGCGAGATTCGGCGTGTAACCGATGAACCATGCATCGCGCTGCTCGTTGGTCGTACCGGTCTTTCCCGCGACCGGGCGCTCGAGGGCCTTGATGCTCGTCGCAGTGCCGCGTTCGACGACGCCGCGCAGGATGTACGTCATCAGTGAGGCGGTTTCCGGCGAGAGCGCTTCACGCCGGCGCGGCTCGTCGGTGAAGAACGACTTTCCGTCCTTGTCCTCGATGCTGCGGATCAGCACCGGCTCGACCTTGACGCCGCCGTTGGCGAACGCGGTGTAGCCTTCGGTCAGATCCCGCAGCGTCATCTCGGTGGTTCCGAGCCCGAGAGAGAGGTTCGCGCCGAAGTGTCCGGACAGATGAAAGCGTGACAGGTAGTCGACGACGGTCTTGGGCCCCATGGCGTCGACGAGCTTGACGGAAACGACGTTGCGCGACTGTTCGAGCGCGGTGCGCAGCCGGATCGGGCCCTTGTAGTCGCGCGTGTAGTTGCGCGGCTGCCAGAGCTTGTCGTTGTCCATGAACTCGACCGGCGTGTCCTGGAGAATGCTTGCGGCCGTGAATCCGTGATCGAGCGCCGCGGCATAGACGAACGGCTTGAATGCCGAGCCCGGCTGGCGCTCGGCCTGCAGCGCGCGGTTGAACTGGCTCGCGAGGAAATCGTATCCGCCGACCAGTGCGGCGATGCCGCCGTCCTGCATGTCGATCACGATCAGCGCCGCTTCGATCTCCGGCGTCTGGGCGAGGTAGAAATGCGGAGGCTCGACGGTTTTCTCCGCAACCGGCAGCGTGGCGCCGCCGGCCTGCGCTGCGGCAGGCGTTGCCGCCGCGTCCGGCTTTTTTGCGGCCTCCGCGCTCGCGGTTTTGGCCAGCGCAGCCTTCGCTGTCTTCGCCGACACGACGTGAGCAGGCTCGCGCGTGCGGACCTCGATGACGTCGCCGGCGCGGAACGTCCGGCTCTTCGCCCGGCCGCTCCAGTGTACGGCGGACACATCGACGGTGGAGCTGAACGGGCCCACCGTTACGTCGAGCTTTCCGGGCGCGACGCGCGTGACGACGGCCTCGTAGATCCGCTCGGGATCGAGCGGGTCGTCGCCGATGTCGCCCTTCGTGCGCGCGACCGTGTCACGGGCTTCCTGGTCGCTCGGGTGCGACTTCGGTCCGCGATAGCCGAGCGCGCCGTCGATGCGCTCGATGCCGTTGCGCACGGCCAGCTCGGCCAGCGACTGCAGGCGCGGCTGCATCGACGTGTGCACGGTGTATCCCTGGTTGTACGGAGCTTCGGCGCCGAACATCGTCTCGAGCTGCAGGCGCACCGTCTCGGTGTAGTAGTTGCGCACCGAGCTCACTTTCTGGTGCCGCGCCAGCACCTGCACGGTCTCGCGCATCGCGGCCTGGTATTCGCCGGCGCTCAGGAAATGCTCTTCGAGCATGCGGCGCAGCACGTAATGCTGGCGCGTGGTCGCCGCTTCCGGATCGCGGTTGGGCGAATAGCGGCTCGGCGCGGCGGGAAGCCCGGCCAGCAGCGCTGCTTCGGCGGCGGTCAGCTCCTGCACGGATTTTCCGAAGTAGTTGCGCGCGGCGGCGCCGACTCCGTGGTTGCCGTCGCCGAAGTAGATCTGGTTCAGGTAGAGCTCGAGGATCTGCTCCTTGGTCAGGTGCTGCTCGAGACGCAGCGACAGCAGGATTTCCTTCGCCTTGCGCTCGTAGCTGCGCTCGGGCGTCAGCAGCAGCGCCTTGACGACCTGCTGCGTGATGGTGCTCGCGCCCTGGACGACGTCGCCGGCGCGCAGGTTGGCGACCATCGCGCGAAGAATCCCGATGAAATCGACTCCGCGATGCGCGAAGAAGTCGGAATCCTCGGCGGCCAGGAACGCATTGCGCACGAGCGGCGGGATCTCGGCGATCGGAACCCGGTAGCGTCGCTCGCGGTAGAATTCCTCGATCAGCGAGCCGTCGGCGGCGTAGACTCGTGTGGCGACCGGGGGGTCGTATTCGAGAAGGCGATCGATCGTGGGCAGCGTTTTGGTGAGCTCGTCGTACATCGTCAGCAGGACGACGGCGCCGAACCCCACGGTGACCGTAAGGATCAGCGCGACCAGCCACTTGAGAACACGCAACACCCGCAATCACCGTCGCCGCAGTGCGGTGACGAACAAGATCTACAGAAGGATTGCGAAGTTTGCACGCGAGCGTGCGCACGCGTGCATGTTTGAGGCCAGTCCGGGAGACCGTTATAGCGACGTCACGTGGGTTCGAGCGACCGAACGAGCATCGATGCAGAACGAGAAGGCGCATCCGCCGATTCGCCGGTGCGCGAAGCGGCTCGCCTGCTCGCGCGTGCGCAGTCGGTCGTTTTCCTTACCGGCGCAGGCATCTCGACCGAATCGGGGATTCCGGATTTCCGCTCTCCCGGCGGTCTCTGGACCAGGTACGACCCGAGAAAGCTGACCTTCGATCTTTTCTGCGCGCACGAGAGCACCCGGCGCGACTACTGGAAGCTCGCGACCGAGTCGTATCCGGTGCTCAGGCGTGCCGAGCCGAACGCGGCGCATCGCGCGATCGTTGCCGTGGAGCGTGCCGGCAAGCTTTCCTGCCTCGTCACGCAGAACATCGACGGGCTGCACTGCAGGGCGGGGAGCTCGCGGGAACGCGTCATCGAGATCCATGGCTCTTCGCTTGCGGCCTCCTGCATTGAATGCGGCGCCGCCCACGACCGCGAGCAGATCCACGAGGACCTCGTCCGCCAGCTCGCGGAAGCCGGTGAGGACGGCGAGATCGCCGTGCCGTACTGCGACCGCTGCGGCGGGCCGGTCAAGCCGGCGACGGTCTCGTTCGGACAGGCGATGCCGGTGGCCGAGACCGAACGCGCATTCGCCGCGGCGTCGGCGTGCGATCTGTTCATCGTCGTCGGCTCGTCGCTGGTCGTCTATCCGGCCGCCGGCCTTCCCGAGGTTGCCGTGCGCGCCGGCGCGCCTCTGGTGATCGTGAACAACGAGGAGACGCCACTCGACCGCCTGGCCGACGTCGTCCTTCGCGGCTCAGCGGGCGAGTCGATGTCGCTTCTCGTGCGCGCGGCCGGTATTCGTTTTCCTTGATCCCGTTTCTCGACCTCGTCCGCGATTTTCAAGAAGTCGAAGCCGATGCCCGCCGCCGCATCGACTCGGTGCTGGCGAGCGCACACTACGTTCTCGGGGCGCAGACCGAATGGCTCGAGAACCAAGTGCGCGTGCGGCTCGGAGCGGCGGCGGCGGTCGCCGTCAGCTCGGGCAGCGACGCGCTTTCGCTTGCGCTGCTCGCGCTCGGCATCGGTGCGGGCGACGCGGTCGTGGTGCCGTCGTTCACGTTCTTCGCCACCGCCGGCGCCGTGCTCCACGCCGGAGCGACGCCGGTGTTCTGCGACATCGATCCGGCAACGTTCCTGGCCGGTGAGCGCGAGATGCGCGCCGCGATCGAACGCGACTTCCAGAACGGGCAGGGAACGCTGCGCCATCGCCGCACGGGCGCACGCCTTGCGGCGCTGCTCCCGGTGCATCTTTACGGGCAGGCCTCGGCGATGGACGCGATCATGCGGCTGGCGCGCGAAACCGGTGCACGCGTCGTCGAGGACGCTGCGCAGGCGTTCGATTGCCGCTTGCACGGCACGCCCGTCGGACGTTTCGGCGACGTCGGGTGCTTTTCGTTCTATCCGACCAAGAACCTGGGCGGCGCCGGCGACGGCGGGCTCGTGGTCTCGGACGATCGCGCGCTCGGCGCGCGCATTGCTCGCCTTCGCAGTCACGGAGGAGACGAGGGCAGCTACCTGCACACCGAAGCCGGGATCAATGCGCGCATGTCCGAGCTGGTCGCGGCGGTGATCAATGCGAAGCTCGCGCGCCTCGATGCGTGGACCGCAAGAAGGCGAGAGATCGCCGCGCTCTATTCGTCGAGTCTCGGCGTCGCGGCAGCGGACGGCATCGGGATCCCGCAGCCGTGCGCGCCCGAGTCGCATGTCTGGCACCAATATACGGTGAGAATCGACGGCCGCTCTTCCACGGCATCGAGCGGCGCATCGCGCCGCGACCGGATCCGCGCGCGCCTCGAAGACGCCGGCGTCGCGACACGCGTGTTCTATCCGCTGCCGCTTCACCGCCAGCCGTGCTTTGCCGCGGGCGGCGACGGCGCGCCGGAGCTGCCGCACGCCGATGCGGCGTCGGCCGAAGTGCTGTGCCTGCCGGTCTATCCGTCGCTCGGCGACGATGCGGTGCTTCGCGTCGCCGATGCGCTTTGCACGGCCGCCCGCCTCGAATGATCAGATCCTCGCGCGCAGGGTCCGGCTCACGGCGACTGCCGTGTGTGGTCGCGATCGGAGGGTTCGATCCGTCGTGCGGCGCCGGCGTGGTCGCCGATGCGCGCTCGATCGAAGCGATGGGAGCAGTACCGCTCGCCGTCGCGACCGCGCTCACCGTGCAATCGGGCAGCGGCGTGCGTTCCTCCTCGGCCGTGCGGCCGGCGCTCGTCGTCGCGCAGCTCGAAGAGCTCCTCCGGCATCTTCCGGTTCGTGCGATCAAGATCGGACAGGTTCCGAGCGGCGGCGTCGCACGCGCGCTTGCCCGCAGCCTTTCGGGATCCGCGTTGCCGCTGGTTCTCGATCCGGTTCTGCGCGCGACCGGCGGCGGCGAGCTCGCGAGCGCATCGGCTGTGTCTGCAATCGCCAGGCATCTCGTCCCGCTTTCGACGCTGCTGACGGTCAATCTGCGTGAAGCATCGGTGCTGACCGGGCGGCGTGTGACCAGTATCGCATCGATGGAACGTGCAGCAGTCGATCTTGCGGAGCTCGGCGCCCGGGCAGTGCTCGTCAAGGGCGGTCATCTGAGCGGAGATCCGCTCGACGTGCTGCTGGCGGGCGGCGACCACATCGTGCTTCGCAGCCGGCGAATCGCCGCATCCATGCACGGAACGGGCTGCGCGCTGGCCTCTGCGGTGGCAGCGAGACTTGCCTGCGGTGATGAGCTCGAAATCGCAGTGCGTCGTGGGCGTGAGCACGTGCGCCGGCTGCTCACGGCATCGCAAAAGACCGGAAGAAGCCGCCTTCGCGCTCCCGAACCATATTGAGCGCCCCGATTTCGCTGATATAAGCTCCCGCATCATCGACGAGACTCCACCATCCGAAGCGCCGGTCCGGGCTTCGACTACGGCCGGCCCTCGCGGGGCGAGCCGCCATCTGCGTTTGCTCGAGGACCTGACGGTTCTGCTCGGCCGCAGCATCGATGCCGGCGACGCGCTCGAGGGGCTCGTGCGCATGGTCGCGTCGGCTTTCGATTGCGAGGTGTGCTCGCTCTACAGCTTCGATCCCGACACCGGTCTTCTCAGCCTGGCGGCAACGCACGGCCTTCCTGCACGCAGTATCGGCCGCGTCACGATGAGCAAGAGCGAAGGTCTCGTCGGACTCGTCGTCGAGCAGCAGGAGCCCGTCATCGTCGACGACGCGCTCGCGCATCCGCGTTTCAAATTCTTTCCGGAGACGGGTGAGGAAAAATACCATTCGTTTCTCGGTGTGCCGGTCGGCGAGGGCGGCGGCACGCGCGGCGTGCTCGTCGTGCAGAGCCGGCGCCGCCGCCGCTTCGTGCCCGAAGACATCAGCCTCGCGCGTTCGGTCGCCGGCCAGATCCGCGCATTCATGGTCAACGCGCATCTGTCCGAACGACTCCAGCGCCAGGAAGAAGAACGCGAGCGCTACCGGCGCGAGATGCAGAAGGCCGTCCAGCGCCTGGAGACGCTCGAGACCGCAAGGTCGAGAAGCGAGCGCAAGGTCGACGACACCGACACCGTCATGCGCTCGGGCCTCGGCGCATCGCCGGGCATCGGCATCGGCCGCGCGCACAAGCTCGAACCTCCTGCGGATCTTGCCGACGTCGAGATCACCCCCGGCATCGGCATCCTCGAGGAGCGCGCGCGTTTCGAGTCGGCGCTCGCCGACGCGGTCCGCGAAGTCGAAGAGGCGCGCGTTCGCATGCGCGAGCTCGTGCCCGAAGTCGGCGGAGCGATCTTCGAAGCGCTGCGCATGATGATCGAGGACAGCTCGTTCTCGTCGCGCGTCGGCGAAGAGATCGACAAGGGCATCTCGGCCGAAGGCGCGCTCAAGACGGTCGTACACGACTACGTCCAGCGCTTCGAGGCGATGACCGACGACTACCTTCGCGAGCGTGCGGCCGACGTGCGCGAGGCCGGCCAGAGAATCCTGTGGTTCCTGCTCGGCATCGAAGCCAAGGTGCCGCAGGTTCGTGACAATGCGGTGCTGATTGCGAACGAGCTTTCGGTGACCGACCTGGCCAGCGTCGACCACGACAAGCTGTGCGGCATCGTCTCGTCGACGGGCGGTGTGACGTCGCACGCGGTGATCCTGGCAAAGTCGCTCGGGATCCCGACCGTCGTCGGAGTCGACGGCATTCTGGACGCGGTTCGCGAAGGCGCCGACATCGTCGTCGACGGCAACTCGGGTACCGTCTACCTGCGTCCGGGAGCGGACGTGCTGGCCGAATACCGCAGGCTCGACGTCGAATACCGCGAGTTCCAGCGCGGCCTCGAGCACCTGCGCGAGCTTCCCGCCGAAACCCTCGACGGCCATCGCGTGAGCCTGCTGACCAACGTCGGGCTGATCGGCGAGATCGACCTGATCGACAAGTACGGCGCCGAAGGCGTGGGCCTCTACCGCACCGAGTTCCCGTTTCTTTCGTGGCGCGATTTTCCGAACGAGGACGAGCAGAGGAATCTCTACCGCCGCGTGTTCAAGCGCATGGAAGGGCGGCCGCTGACGATCCGCACGCTCGATCTCGGTGCCGACAAGCATCCGCTGTTCGGCCCGCAGTTCCGCGAGCGCAATCCGTTTCTCGGCCTGCGCTCGATCCGCCTGTCGCTCGAGTCGCCGGACTTTTTCTGCGAGCAGATCCGCGCCGTGCTGCGCGCCGCCGACGGTGCGCCGGTTCGGATCCTGTTCCCGATGATCACCAACGTCGAAGAGATGCGGCGCGTGCGCGAGATCTATTCGGAGTGCCTGCTCGACCTCGAAAGCGAAGGCATGGAGACCGCGCCGTGCGTCGAGCTCGGCGCCATGATCGAAGTGCCGTCGGCGGTGCTGCAGGCGCGCCAGCTCATGCGCGAGGTCGACTTCGTCTCGATCGGCACCAACGACCTCATCCAGTACACGCTCGCCGTCGACCGCGACAACCTGCGCGTGGCCTCGCTGTACGAGCCGCTGCATCCGGCCGTGCTGCAGTCGATCAAGATGACGGTCGACGCTGCGCACGACGCCGGCCGCCGCGTCGGCATGTGCGGCGAGATGGCCGGCAACCCGCTGTGCACCCTTGTCCTGATCGGCATGGGGCTCGACGAGCTCAGCATGGGCGCGCGGTCGGTCCCGGTGATCAAGCAGATCGTACGCAAGGCGAACTACGACGATGCCGTGCGGGTGGCGGCCGACGTGCTTCGCTGCGACACGATCGAAGAGGTCAAGGGAACGGTCTTTGCCGCGCTTCGCGAGCGCGACCTGATCGAGCTCGTGGATTCGGTGAGCTGATTCCGTGGCAACCGCATCAATGAACGGAAGCACGCTGCTGCCGACGGCGATCGTCCCTAGCGTCGAGCCGTCTGCGCTTTCCGCAGCCGAAGTGCGCGCCGAGCTCGCGCGAATTCTGGCGGCCGGTGCAGTCCTGCGGCCCGCCGGGCTTGCCCGCGAGAACCCGGCACCGCTCGCCAGGGGTCGCTACGCGCCGACCACGCTCATCGAGCTGTTCAACACGCGGTTTTTTCTTTCCGATTATTTCCAGACGCCGCAGCTGCGCTTCTTCGTCGCGTTCCTCGTGCAGCCGGAGCCGGACGGGCGCGTGCGTTCGGTGTGGCCGCGCATCATCTACAAGGATGGATCGCTGGTCTGGCGCACCGCTTCGCACATGGTCTCGAGCGACGACGATTTCTGGATCGGCAAAGGCGACATCCGCAGCGAGATCATCGGCGACGAAGAGCACTACGAATCGGTCGAATCGACGACGGACCTTCCGTTCGAGATGCAGACGGCGCTCGAGATCGCAGCCCGGCGCACGATCAAGGTTCGCAACGAGCGGCGAGCGCTCGACCTGGTGCTGCGCAACGCGCCGCCGTCGCGCGTTCGCGCGTACAGCGATTTTATCGGCCCGCGCGAGCGCGCCGCCGCCGATCCGCGCAACCTGATCAACGGCGGGCGGCCGATTGCGAAATTTCGCACGCACCGCGGCCGCAAGGACCCGGCGAGCCTGACGTTCGTCAAGGGATTCGAGCCGGATTTCAGGAAGGGCGTGCTCGAGACCGCAGCGTCGTCGAGCGTGCTGTACGGCGGCAAGCTCATGCGCTACCGCGTGCTGTCGGTGAACCGCAAGGTCCAATACCTGTTCTTCTCGGGGCCGAAACAGGTCTGGATCATTCCGCCGCAGGCAACGACGTCGGTGCTGTCGACGTTCGGCGTGCGCACCGTCGACGTGGTCGTCGACGACGATCTGTGCTGCCCCGGCTACGAGTACCATTTCCTCGACGACACCGTCGATCCGCCCGAGTTCTACAGCCAGATTCCCGAAGGCTATGCCGGCGAAGTCGGCCCCCACGATCCGTCGCGAGCCGACGCGTCGCCATGGCTCGACAAGCTCTCGGTCATTCAGCAGTTTCGCAGACAGGTTCTCGGCCCGGCATGACAGAAATCGGGGACAGACACTGATTTCGCGAAATCGGTGTCTGTCCCCGATTTTCGCATCGGGTTGACAGCGGTGGCCATTGACGCGCACGGTTGCGGTCATGAAATCTTCCAGCAGCCGTCTGCGAACCGTCGTCTTCCTGTCCGCGTCAGCCTGTATCGTCGTTCCGGCCGGGCCTGCGGCAGCAATCACGCACTGCAAAGCCAAGGTTCTCTCCGACGGCACCATCGCAATCAGCGGCCGCGACATCGTCGGCGTGCCGGTCTGGGGAGTCCGCTACGGCCAGGAAACGACCGGATTCGACAACGAGGGCACCTGTGTCGCCGACGGCAGGGCGAAGAACTGCGCGCTGGCCGCGGTCGGAATGCCCGAGCGCACCGAGGCCCCGCCAAGCTGCACGATTTTCGTCGCCGACGGTGGCAGCGAGAGTTGCAGCGCATGGGTCAAGCACTGCTACGCGTCCTCGGAGCCGCTTCCGTGCAATGTGCTGCCGGCAGACAACATCTGGAATCGCGACATCTCCGCGCTGCCCGTCCATTCGATGTCGGCCGCGTGGATCGCGAGCATGGGAGCGACGACGGCGGTGCATCCCGATTTCGGCGCGGGACCATATCTGAACCGCATCATCGGCATCCCGTACATGGTCGTATCGTCGGCCCAGCCCGACGTCGCGACGTCGTTTCTCTACTCGGACGAAAGCGACCCGGGACCGTATCCGGTCCCGTTCAACGTTCCGGTCGAAGGCGGCGGCAGCAAGGCGAGCAAAGGGCGCGGCGACGCGCACGTGCTGCTCGTCCAGGAAGACACGTGCCGGCTCTACGAAGTCTACGCGTCGAAACGTGCGAGCGACGGATCGTGGAGCGGCGGCAGCGGCGCAGTCTTCGACCTCAACTCGAATGCGCTCCGCGATGACACATGGACGTCGGCCGACGCCGCGGGCCTGCCGATCCTTCCGGGTCTTGCCCGCTACGACGAAGTGGCCGGCGGCGTTATCACGCATGCGCTGCGGTTTACCGCGAGCATCACGCAGAAAGCGTACGTCTGGCCGGCAAGGCACTACGCGAGCAGCAACACCGATCCGAACGTTCCGCCGTTGGGCATCCGCGTGCGGCTCAAGGCTTCGGTCGACATCTCCGGGTTCTCGACTGCGAACCAGGTGATCCTCACGGCGCTCAAGACGTATGGGATGATGCTCGCCGACAACGGCTCGTCGTGGTTCGTCTCCGGCGCGCCCGACCGGCGCTGGGACGACGACGACCTTCACGCGCTGCAGACGCTTCACGGCAGCGACTTCGAAGTGGTCGATGTCTCATCGCTGCAGATCAGCGCCGACTCCGGCCAGGCCGCGCCTTGACGGCGTGACGGTGCGCGACCAGCCGGCATCGGAGGTTGTCGGTCGCTGTCGCGTGCGATAGACGCGCGCATGCCGGACTCGCGCAGGAGCTGGAGCCCTCGTCAGGAGATCGACGTCGTCGGCAGCCGCACGTCGGCCGCGAGCGATCTGTACAATCTCTTCCTGCGCCTTCCGTGGTGGATCGACCTGCTGGTGCTGTCGGTCATCTTCCTCGTCATTAATCTTCTCTTCGCGATTGCGTATGACTTCGCCGGCGGTGTCGTCGGAGCCCACCACGGCTCGCTGCTCGATCATTTCTTCTTCAGCGTGCAGACGATGGCCACGATCGGCTACGGTGAGATGCATCCGGTCAGCGTGCTCGCCGAGGCGCTGGTCACGATCGAGGTCATCGTCGGGGTTTCGCTGATCGCGATCGCGACCGGAATCATGTTCGCGAAATTCAGCGTGCCGCGGGCACGCATGCAGTTTGCGACGCGCGCGACGATCTCTCCGTTCAACGGCGCGCCGATGCTGATGTTCCGCCTCGGCAACGAGCGAGCCTCGCAGATCCTCGAAGCCACGGTGCGCGTCGTGATGCTGCGCACCGAGCGGACAGCCGAGGGCGTCACGTACTATCGCATGCGCGATCTCGTGCTCGAGCGCGACCGTTCGCCTGCACTGTCGAGATCATGGACGGTGATGCATCCCATCGACCAGTCGAGCCCGCTCTACGGTGCGACGCCGGAGACGCTCGTGCGCGACGAGGTCGAGCTCATGCTGACGGTCGTCGGCATCGACGAGACCTCGCTGCAGAACCTGCATGCGCGCTACACGTACCAGGCCGACGAAGTGACGTGGGGCGCGCGCCATGCCGACATGCTTTCCGAGAAGGCCGACGGCAGTCTGCAGCTCGACATGGGCGAGTTCGACCGCCTCGTCGCAACGGTGCCGACGCCGGAATTTCCGTATCCTTAAAGACCGAGGGCAGAAAAGACTCAGGGCAGAAGACCGGGCAGCGCGGTCCCTGAAAAGGCGGAATGGGTTCCCGGCTCCTAGCTCTTGATGGGCAGGCCGACCTTGCCTTTCAGCCATTCGAGCACGGCATCGACCGCGCGCGGCTCGATCGAATAGATCTTGCCGCCACCGCTCTTGTCGATGGGGCTCAGCATCGTCTCCTCGGCGCCGGGCAGCACGACGAGCGACGTTTCCAGCTTCTTCGTGACGCGCGCATCCCTTGGGAACTGGCCGTGCTGGTAGATCTCGTCCGGTGTCTTGTCGCTTACGATGATGAGCGTCGGCGCAGCGACGCCGACGATCTCGGTCTCGCCGACGATGTTCGCGAGCAGCACGACGCCGGCGAGCGGCCGCACCGCGGCATAGCGCGGATAGATTCCGACGACGGTGTCGGTGCTCGCGCTGTGGCCGATCAGGAAGACGTGCTCGCCGTCCACCTTCGGATGGTCGACGGCGCGCGTGTAGGCCTCGAGCGCGGTCGATCGCACGGTGCAGAACTGTCCGGGACCGCTGCGCCCCGTTCCGGGCGAGTCGTAGCGAAACACCGCGAACCCGGCGGCGAGGAGCTTGCGTGCGAACTGCGCGTAGATCCCGGTTGCGGGATCTTCGCCGTAGCCGGGCGGCAGGCCGTCGCGGTCGACTGCCTCGGATGCCGGAATCAGCACGACGAGCGGGGCAGGCGTGTGCGCGGGGAACTCCCACTGCGCGGAAACCGTCGCGTCGACGCTCTCGAACGTGGTCTCGACTTTTTCGATTCCCTGCGGTGCGGCCGCAGGCGCGTCAGCCAGTGCATGGGCGGTTGCCGGCGCGAGCAGGACTGCGGTCAGCGCGCACGCGGCGGAAGCGATCGCAGAGAGATGGCCAAGCGGGCTCCGGGCGGTTCGTTGCGTCATCTCGTCCGTTGCGGCGACGGAAGCTCCGCGCGCTCCGCGGAAGTCTCCCCGGTGACCGGGCGATGTCAAGCCAGGGGCCGGACACCGCGGAGGCGGCAGGCGGGTCGCGAACGGGATCAGCGAAGCGGCGGCGATCGACGTTCAGCCTTCGAGCTGACGCTCCCCGAAGGGGCGTTCGCGCTGCAGCGTGCCAGGACTTCGCGCGCCCGAACGATGGCGGCCAGCTGCGACTGACCTGCAACTGCCGCGAGCGCAGGCTCCAGCAGCGCGCGCGCTTCGGCTGTGCGACCGTCCTCGGCAAGGATCCCGGCAAGATCGGCGGCTGCCAGCATCGCGTGCCAGCGGATGCCGCGAAGCTGCGCAAGATCGAGCGCGCGGCGAAGCAGCGGCTCGCGATCTGCCGCGGATGCACCATCGAGCCCGACCAGTCTCGCACGCAGGCGATACACCTCGCTCTCGGAATAAAGCTCGCCGGTCTGCGCGCAGAAGTCGGCCGCTTCGTCGAGGAACGTTTCCGCGCCGCCGAGACCGGCGTTCATCAATGATTCGGCAACCAGACAGCACATTGCGCTGTGGTCGCAGAGCTGGCCTTCGTGCTTGCGACCGTCCATGCCGGTACGGATCTCCTGCATTCCTTCGTCGATCCTGCCGTCGGCCATCGCCAGCAGGCCGACGACGACCTGCTGCCTCGTGGTCCAGGTCGGGAAATTGTCGGCGTTCGCGATTTCCATCGCGCGCAGCGCGATCGGCGTGGCGGCCTCGTGGTCGCCCAGCAGCACCAGCGCCCACGACACCATCGCTGCGGTCGTGCATTCGCTGTAGTGGCTGTGTACGCGCGCGCGTGCCAGTGAGACCTCCGCCATGTGCCGAACTTCGTCCGGCTTTCCGGCCAGGGCCACCGCCGGTGCATATTGCGAGATCAGCAACGCATCGAGGTCTGCGCCGGGAAGCGCGTCGCCTTCGTGCGTCATCGCGAGAGCGCGCTCGAAGATCGCGCACGAGTCGGCCATCATCGCCATGCGATAGAGCAGTGTGCCGGCGGCGAAGAAAAAGGTCTTGAGCGCGCCGGCATCCGCCACGCGCTCCACCATCGGCAGGGCTGCGCGCACGATTGCTTCCGCCTCGGCGTAGCGCCCCGACACGCAACCCGAAACGATGCTGCCGGCATCGGCAACCAGGCGCTCCTGAAAGTTCTCGCTCGACGCGGCAAGCTCACTGGTGCGCGACCAGAGCTCGCGCACTTTCGGATCGGCAAATCCGAAAGCGAGCTGGCGCGCATGCGTGAGATACTTGAGCACCAGCACGCGCTCATCCTCGAGAGTCGCGCCGTGGCTCGCGTCCATCAGAACGAGCGCGCCTTCGAGCATCGCGATGCCGTCGCGCGGCGCGTCGCGGTGCATGGCGAGCTTTGCGGCCGCGAGATGGCTTTCGACGGCTTTCCTGACGTCGCCGGCAGCTTCGTAGTGCACCGCGAGCAGAGCCGCCACCGATGCGGTGCCTCCGGCATGTTCGCGCTCGATCTGCTCGGCCGCAGCGAGATGGAGTCGCCGCCTGCGAGACGCCGGAAGACCGGCGACGACCACGTTCTGCACGGTCGCGTGAAGAAACGCGTACTGTCCGGCCAGGCGACCGTCTGCGGCCGCGGCCTCGCCGGCGTCGCGCAGAAGGCCTCCGCGGCGGGCGATGCTTTCGCAGAGCTCTTCGGCGTCGTCGGTATCGACTCCAGCGGCTGCGGCGACCGATGCGGGGGCAAACGCGCCGACGCGCACGCTTGCCGCCTCGAGCACTGCGCGCTCGGCGGTGCCGAGGCGCGCGACCTGCCGGTCGAGCAGCGCGCGCAGGCTGTCGGGTACGGTCCTGCGCATCTCGTCCGCGTCGCCCTGCGGAGACCATGCCCCATTGCTGCCTTCGGCAATGAGACGCCGCGCGATCCATTCGTCGAGAACGAGACGAACGAACAGCGGGTTGCCGGCGGTCTGCGACAACAGCCAGTCCACGGTTTCGCCGCGCTGCTCGAGACCGCGGCAGCGCGATTCGAGGTAATCGCGCAGATCGCCGGCGGCAAACGGGACAAGATCGATGACCTCACCGGCAGTGCGCGCAACGAGATCCTGCCGCAGCGCCACGATCGGATGCTCGGACAGCATCGCTTCGGCGGTGCGCATGGTGACGATCACGACGAGCTGCGCGGGATCGCGTCTTCTTGCCATCGCCGCGCACGCATCGGTGGTCGCGAGGTCGGCCCAGTGCGCGTCTTCGAGCGCAAGGACGACCGGGCGCGTGCGCGCGATCTCGTCGAACACGGCAATGAGCTCGCGCAGCATGCTGCCCGGCATCGGCGCTGCGCCGGACGCGTCGCCGCGCACGAGTGTCGGCATCTGCGCGACCCAGGTCGGCGCGCAGCGGCGAAGCACGCCGGTCACCGTGTCGCCGACGTGCACGTCACGCGTAAGCCGCTCGAGCGCATCCAGCAGAGGAAGGTATGGTTCGTGGAGGCCCGAGGTTTCGAGGCACTGCGCATGCGCTACGATCGGGGCGGCACCCGAGCCGCTCGCCGCCGCACCGTCGAGGAAATGGTCGACCAGCGTGGTTTTTCCTGCGCCGGCTTCACCGGCGATGAAGACGACCTGGCGCTTGCCGGTGCGCGCACGGGCGAGCGCGGCATCCAGCCGCGCAACTTCGGCGCTTCGTGCGACGAGGCGGCCCGGAGAGCCCGCAACGATCGGCGCCTCGGCCGGCAACTCGGCGAACGGCGCTGAGATTCCTGCCGCTGCGAGGATGCGCGCCTCACCGATCCATCGAAATCCGCGACGGGAGACGGTCTCGATGCATCGCGGGGACTCGCGGCTGTCGTCGAACGCCGCCCGCAGCTCGCCGATCGACTTGTTGAGCGTTCCCTCGCTGACGGCGGTGTCCGCCCACACACGATCGAGCAGCTCGGTCTTGGTGATGAGCTGGCCCGGCCGCTCGACGAGCGCGCGCAGCACTTCCCATGTCTTCGGTCGCAGGCCGACCGCGCGGTCGTCGATTTTCAGCCGTCCCGCGGCGAGATCGACGAGGATCGCCGGAGAGACTGTCGAAGGAGCGGACACGGGAGCCGCATTTGCCGCGCAAGGGTGGGGCAGTCAAGGGCCGCCGGGTTCCGCGCAGGCACGAGCCGCAGACAACGTCGACATCGTTGTCCATTCCGGGAATGTTCGGCCGATCGAGGAAGCGCATGAAAAGGACGCGCGCCGCGCCGTCGAAAGGGTCGCGCGCGAATCGTACGGACGGCTCGTGGCGTACCTGTCCGCGCGCACGCGCGACGTGGCGGCTGCCGAAGATGCAATGGCCGACGCGCTGGTGGCTGCGCTGGCGACGTGGCCTCGCGACGGCGTACCTCGTGAGCCGCGCGCGTGGCTGCTTACGGCCGCACGCCGGCTGCTGATCGATCGTGCACGTCACGAACAGGTGCGAAAGTCGGTCGCGGCGACGATCGAGCTCGTCGCCGAAGCGGCCCGCGAGGCCGCGGAGTCGGCCGACCCCGACGAACGGCTGAAGCTCTTGTTCGTGTGCGCTCATCCGGCCATCGATCCCGATGTCCACACGCCGCTCATGCTGCAGGCCGTGCTCGGCATGGACGCCGCGAAGATCGCGCGCGCGTTTCTGGTCTCGCCGTCGGCGATGTCACAGCGGCTTGTGCGTGCAAAGGCAAAGATCCGTGACGCCGGCATCGCGTTCGAAGTACCCGAGGCACGCGAGCTTGCCGCGCGGCTCGACGCCGTGCTGTCGGCGATTTACGCCGCGTACGGGAGCGGCTGGGAAGACGCGACCGGCGTTGACGCGAAGACCCGAGGACTTGCGGACGAAGCCATCTGGCTCGCACGCCTTCTGGTCCTGCGCATGCCGGAAGAAGCCGAAGCACACGGGCTTCTCGCGCTGATGCTCTACTGCGAAGCGCGGCGAAACGCGCGGCGCGCAGGCGACGGCCGCTTCGTACCGTTGTCCGAGCAGGATCCGGACAGCTGGGACGCTGCGATGATCGACGATGCGGAGAAGCATCTTGCGATCGCTGCCGGCATCGGCCGCTCGGCGCGCTTCCAGCTCGAGGCGGCGATCCAGTCCGCGCACGTCGAGCGCGCCAGGTCGGGCCGCGCGGACTGGGAAGCGATCCTGTGGTTTCACGATCGGCTCGTGGAGATTTCGCCGGCCATCGGAGCGCGCGTGGCGCGTGCGGCAGCGAGCGGCGAAGCCCGCGGTGCCGCGGCCGGCCTTCGGCTGCTCGACGAAATCGATGCGGAGGCGGCGTCGGGCTACCAGCCCTACTGGGCATTGCGGGCGCACCTGTCGAGGCAGGCGGGCCGTGCCGACGATGCCCGGCGCGCGCTGGACCGCGCGATCGATCTCGCCGATGACGAGGCCGTGCGCCGTTTCCTTGCCGACCAGCGCACGTGATTTTTTTTCGTTCCGGGCCCGGGCGATGTCGATCGGCCCTCTGCTCGATCGTCTTCAGCTCGAGAACACCGGCGCCGCCAGGCGCGACAAGGAGAAACCATGCAGTATTCACTTCTGATCTATGAAACACCGAAGACTTTTGCCGAGCGCAACGACGAGACCGAAGAGCGGCGCGCGTACGTCGGAGCGTGGCGCTCGTTCTACAATTCGATGGTCGAGGCCGGCATCTATCTGGGAGGAAATCCGCTGCAGGGCCCCGAAACCGGAACCACCGTGCGGGTAAACGGCCGCGGGCGCGAGATCCAGGACGGACCGTACGCCGACACCAAGGAACAGCTCGGAGGCTTCGTGCTGCTCGAGCTGCCGTCGCTCGATGCCGCACTCGACTGGGCCGCGCGCTGTCCGGCCGCGGCGGTCGGGGCCGTCGAAGTGCGTCCGGTCGCAACCATCATGCACGACACCATCGTCAGCGAGGAGAGGGCAGCGTCATGATCAACGTATACGCCTTTGCATCCGTGCCTCCATTTGCCGAAGGCCTCGTACGCGATCTTCGCGTACGCTGGGCGCTCGAAGAAGCCGGCATTCCATACCGTGCAACGCTCGTCGGCGACGGCGGCAGCATCTCGCGCGAGGACTACTCGAAGATCCAGCCGTTCGGCCAGATTCCGGCGATCGAAGACGGTCAGCTCAAGCTCTTCGAATCGGGCGCGATCGTCCAGTACATCGCCGAACGGTCGACGAAGCTGCTGCCGTCGGATCCCGCTCGGCGCGCCGAGGTCGTGCAGTGGATGTTCACTGCGCTCAATACGATCGAGATGCCGGTGCAGAACCTCGCTTCGATCGATCTGTTCTATGCGAATGAAGACTGGGCGAAGCAGCGCCGGCCGGGAGCAGAGGAGATGGTTCGCAAGCGGCTCGGCGAGCTCGCGGGCTGTCTCGGCGAGCGTCCGTATCTTGCCGGCGAATTCTCTGCGGCGGACGTCCTCATGGCGTCGGTGCTGCGAATCCTCCGGCATACCGATCTCGTCGGCGAGCAGCCGAAGCTCGCAGCGTATCTGAAGCGCTGCGAAGCGCGGCCGGCATTCGCGAGGGCGCTCGCCGGACAGATGGAGGCGTTCCAGAAAGCTGCATAGTGGCCGCGACGCGTGCGCGCCATGGCGTGTCTGCCCGTCAGCAGTTGCGCTGCTGACGGGTGGGCAGCCGGTGCGCACGTGCCACGATCGGGTCCTCCGCCGGTGCACGGTGCTCGAATAATGCGCAATTCGACCCGTCGCACGGGAAAAAGATGTGACCCGGCGACGCAGCCGCATTCGAGGGAGGGTCACGTCGAGGAGCAAATCAAATGGAAAGCCGGGCAAAGCTACTCGGACATCCGATTCATCCGATGCTCATTCCGTTTCCCCTCGGATTGCTCGCGACAGCAGTGATCTTCGACATCGTCTATCTGGTGATGCACGCGCCGGCGATTGCGACGTCTGCGTACTACATCATTGCGGCGGGCATCATCGGCGGGCTGCTCGCTGCGCCCTTCGGCCTGATGGACTGGCTGGCGATTCCAGCGAAGACGCGAGCCAAATCGATTGGTCTCGCTCACGGTCTCGGAAACGTCGTCGTGCTGGCGGCGTTTGCCGCGAGCTGGTGGCTCAGGCGCAAGGCGGCGACTGCCGCTGTTCCTTTCGATCCGAGCTCGCTTGCGCTGGTCTTCTCGTTTGCCGGTTTTGCGCTCGCGGGAGTGACCGGCTGGCTCGGCGGCGAGCTCGTCGACCGGCTTGGCGTCGGAGTCGACGACGGCGCGCACCTGGACGCACCGAACTCTCTGACACGGCGTCCCGCCGGCGGCCGTTCGTAGCCGGAACGTCAACGCGCGGCAGCGGCGGCAAGCCCGCCGCGGCCGCGCGGCCACGGCGGCGCGCACCGTTACTCCGCTATTCGCACGGCAGGCACGGCGGGGCACCGGTCTGCCCGACCGCGTAACGCAGAATCGCGAGCGCATCGGTTACATTGATCGTGTCGTTGCCGTTGGCGTCGCACGCGCACGGCACACACACCACCGAGCCGACACTGGCTCGAAGCGTGAACAGCGCATCGCCGGCCGTCGTCGCGCCGTCCGCGTTGGGATCGGCGCAGCTCGGATCGATGGCGGCGACTTCGGACGCGACGACGAACGTGTCGAAGTAACCGTCGTACGGAGCAGTGAGCGTGTGCTGGACCTTGTCGAGCTGGGAGTCGAGAACTTCGAGCTCGTGGCTCTTCGGGTTCACGCCCGCCAGCACCAGCGTGTCCTCGTCGAATCGCGGGTTGGCCGGGAAATCCGAAGCCGGTTTGTAGGTGACCGTGATCGACGCGCTGAACGAGTTGTCGGCGAGATCATCGTACACCGACCAGTAGCGCTTGATCGGAATCAGCGCCTGCCGGGTGTCGGCCGCGCGAAGCTCTGCGCGCCCGCTCGTTGCCACCGCTGCCGCAGCTGCGAACGTGGAACCGTACTCTTCCGCGTACGCAGGAGCTTCGCCGGCATTCGACGTGAACGCGAGCTTCACCGGAATGCCGGCGAACGCGACCACCGACGGCCCGGCGGCGACGTCGAGCTGGGCGGTCTTCGTCGGAGCGGGGCGTACCGGAATGTCGCCGAAAGTTTTCGCGACGGTCACGTTGTCGCTGGGCGCGAAAAGACTCGCATACAGGCGCAGCGATCGTGCTTCGGCCGGAAGGTTCGTGTCGATCTGAAGGAACTTCTGTCTCTCGTCCAATGCGGTCGTGGTCGTGAGCCCCTGGAAGCGCGGGCCGGCGCTCGAGTTGTATTTCTTGATGACCTTGCCGGAAGCGTCGCGCGTTTCGGCAGGGCTCATGAAGAGCTGCCAGTTGGTGACGTCCGGAGTTTCGATGCGGTGCTTCGTGCTCATCGAGAACAGCGGAGTCTCGCCGGTCAGGAACCACCCCGGCACCGTGCCGCGCAGGCTGAATTCATTGCCGTTCTCGCGCAGGATCGCGAACAGCAGGCTGATCGAGATCGAGTTCGCGCTGTCGCGTACGGCGAGGTGCGCCGAATCCTTCGTGATCAGCTGGCTCGAATCGTCGGTGGCCTCATACGTGACATACAGCTCGCTGGCCTTGATCGTCTCGATGTCGCGCAGCGGGAACCGGATCGTGACGGGTTCCTCGTACAGCTGCTGGAATCCGGCCGGCGCCGTAAACGTGCGATCGGCAATCGATGCGAGGACGGTTCCAGTGCCGGTTTCGCGCTCGACGACTGTGACATGCGCATGCACCGAAGAGTTCGGCGACGTGTAGACGAAACGCAGCTTCGCGTTGATGTCGGTGCCGCGAATCAGAGCTGCAGGAGTGCAGCCGGAAACGTCTCCCTTGCCGATGCATTCGAGCTGGAACTTGCCGCGCGCGGGGTTCACCGCGAACGCGACGGTGTTGGAGGTCGCAGGCAGGATGTCGCCCGGCGGGACGATGCGCGCCTCGACGGTGATCGCGTCCGTGTACTCCGGCACCACGACCTGGATCGGCGGAATGTTGACATCGTGTGACGCCGCACCGATCGCAACGTTCGTACCCGGTGGATTGAGGATCTGCCCGTCCTGGTCGCGCACGAGCACTTGAAGGGTTCCCGTCGGCGTCGAAAGCAGGTCGTAACGGACGATGTCGACCGTGATCGTCACATTGCTCTTCGCCGCAAGCGGCGGAGGGACGTCCGTCGTGGCGCTGATCTCGAGCGAGTCGATCACCTTGACCGACGCTCCGACAAACGGCTCGTAGTCGATGCCGTTGCCGACGTTGAGGCCCTGGCCGCGCGCATTCGTGAACCCGTCGGCGTTCGTGGACGTGTCGTGCGGTCCGCTCTCGTGGCCCCAGTAGTTGCCCTCCGCGTTGACGCGGATTCCGGCCGTGTTCCACAGAGGGTCGCTCAGCTCCGGGCCGGAACCGAGGCCGACGCCCTCCAGCGAAAAGCGGTTGTTGTTGATCCGCAGCTTCGCCAGCGCAGCAACGGACGGCTCCGGCAGGCTGAACGGCGCGGAGACGATGATCGGATGGGCAAAGTTGCCGACGACGTTGTCCTGGAACGCCACGTCGGCAAGCAGCGGAAGCACGACGCCGACGCCCTCGGCGTGCCCGGTGCCGTGCATGCGGTTGCGGACGATCTGCACTTTGTACGGAACCCTCTCGAGCAGCCGCGCACCGAAGAACGTGTCCTGGTACAGAAACCCCTTGCGCGACATCACGTTGTTGTCCGCAATCACCGTGACGCCGCCGGCCGGTGCAGGAACCTCCTTGTGATCTGCAGTGTAGGGGATCTGTCCCCAGTCCGGCCCGAACACGACGGCCGTTCCGTCGCCGGTGAACGTGTTGCGCACGACGGTCGGCGACGTGCCGCGCAGGTCGAGGGCACCGGGGCCGCCGGTGACGATCTCGAACCGATTGTCTGCAATCTCGGTCGTGGCGCCGGCCACCAGCGGCGTCGTGTTGTACGTGAACGGTCCGGTCTGGTTGCTGCTGATGCCGCCGAACTGGACGAAGTCGTTGCCGGTGATTTTGATCGAGCCGACGTGCCCGATCATCGCGATGTAGCGCAGCGTGCTGTTGCTCAGCACGTCGCGGTTCGACCCGGAAAGGCGCAGCCAGATTCCGGGTTTCGGCGTGGCCGCCACACCATCGGTATCGTCGCCGACATCGTCGCGGACGTCGGTGATGAGCGCCCCGTCCACGAGCAGCGTCGCGTTATCGGCCACCTGGATCGCAGTTCCGCCGAAGGCCGGTGGCACGCAGGCGGTCGGAGGCTCGCTGCCGTTGTCCGTGCAGGACTGGGCAATCTTGACGATCGCTCCCGGATCGATCCGCAGCGTGATTGGTTCGTACTTGTTGGTCGTGAAGTTGAACGGCCCGGCGACGGTGTAGTTCCCGTCAGTCACGTGGACGTCGCTGCCGCTCCAGACCACGACGCCGTTCTTCACCCCGTCGCTGTCTTTCCCCTGCACGCCGTCTTCGTCGCCGGCGGAAATCCGATGCAGGATCCGCGCCGCGCGTACGGTGACCGGCGACGCGGCCACAAGTGCCAGCGAAGTGAGAAGATGCGCCAGCGCCGTGAGAAGGCACGCACGCGCAGCGAGAGGGCAGGCCAGCACGGCGACAGGCCGCGCGCATGTCGAGAAAAGGTACCGGATCCGGCGGAGCATCGGCGTTTTCTAGCCAGCCGCACGGCGCCAAACCAGAGGGAATCGCAAGTTTCTGTCGCGGGGGGCAAGCGGTTCGGGCGATCTCGACACATCCCGGGATTGCTGGCAGGAGTCGCACGCTCAGTGTGGTGCCCTGGGATTCCGCTGCAGCCGCCGCAATATGTCGCGTAAAGCAATCGGCATTGTTCTGCTGATGATCGTTGCCTTCACCGGCTGCGCAGATACCGGCGGACGCTATCGCCTGCGCGTCGATCCCGCGTCACGCTATAACTTCCGGTACGTGCAGGACCCGGGCAGCGGCCTGTGGGTGCATCGCGAGTGCGAAGTCCGCGTCAGCGTGAAGCGGCGACTGCCCGATCCGATCAGCAGCCCCGAACATGGGGATCTGCTCCACAGCTCCCGGTTCGAACCTGGATCGGTCGGCACCGGGAACCTGAGCCCCACGAAATTCGTGATCGAGAACGGCTATCGCGTGTGGCGATTCCAGGAGCTGCTTGGCGAACACGACTTCACCGGCAAAGCCGCCTTCGGGATCCAGGTGGAGTGGCCGGTCAAGGACGGTCCGTCGCGCGAGGAACCGCTGGAGCTGTTCGCGCTGCCGCCGCCCGACAGCATCCCTCCCGATCAGTGGTCAACGTGGCGGACAGCGGACCACAGCCGGCTCGACGCATTCGGCTGGTGGAACGAGGTGAGCGGCGCGCCGCCGGAAGCGATGCCCGAGATCCCGTTTCCGTTCGAGCTGCGCTTCCGGCTGCTGCTGAAGGATCATCTCTACGTCGACTGACCGACCTGGCCTGTCTGGCTCAATGCAGCTCGCAATCCTTCGTCGGGCGCGAGCGGCTCGCGTGCATCTCGTCTGACGTCCAGCGGTTGCCGTGCGCGGTCACGGCACGATCCGGTACGTCGTCATCATTCCTGCTTTGATGTGATCCGAGACGTGGCAGTGCAGCATCCGCAACTGAGGGCACCAGATTTCCCCCGCCGGAGCGAGTACGGAACATCGAGTCCCGCACCCGCTCAAAGTTCGCCGTTCGTGTTGACCCCGCTTGAACTTGGGCGCTACGCCGGAGTCGAACCTACGAGCGACAGGAGGTCACAATGAAATTCCTCATGACCGGAGCTTTCACACTGTTGGGCGTTCTCTTCTCCGCGCAGATCGCGTTCGCCGGATGCACAGCCGATGACCCGGACGGAACCAAGCTCGCCGCTGCCCGCGCGCAGGTCGCGGCGGACTGCGTGTGCGATCAGTCCGATCCTCCCGCGGTCAACCACGGCGACTACGTCAGTTGTGCGGCCGGCATTGCCAATGATCGCTCTTCGCTGGATCGGGCGGATCCGAATTACCTGCCGCCGACCTGCAAGGGTCCGGTCAAGAAATGCGCGGCGAAATCGGCGTGCGGCAAGCCGGGATTCGTGAGCTGCTGCAGAAGCGACGGCAGCAGCGGCTTCAAGTGCAGCGCGAAGAGCAGCGCAGCGGCGTGCACCGACAAGGGCGGCGTCGCGGACGCATGTTCGAGCTGCTGCGACGCGTGCGGCGCGAATCGGACCGGCCCGTCATGTCCGGTGCCGACGACGACCACGACGGTACCGTAAGGTCGACAGCGCTTTTGCATCAGCCCTTCGCGCGCAATGCGAGGAGGGCTGATGGCCAGGACCAGGGCGATACTACGGGCAGGCCGCGACGGCCGGATTCGCCACGTTCGTCCGCTTGACGGAAAACTTGCAGACCGTCACGCCTTCTTCGATGCTGTGCGAGATGTACGTGATCCGGCCCTTGAGCTTGCCCGAGCCATCGGTCGGGTCGGTCTTGACGACGAACGCGCCGGCTTCTCCGAAGTTCAAGCTCGAGCTGCACGGATGCAGTCCGACCTGTCCGGCAATGGGATCGTCGATGTCGGCAACCGCCACGCCGTTCCAGTTACCGGCGAGAAATCCGCCGGCGAGATTAAAATTCAGATCGGTTCCTGTCTGCGTGATGCTGATCGTCACGTCATACTTGTCCGAGAATGCCGTGCCGGTAAAGAATGCGCACTTCTCCTTTCCGGCCCACGTGCCAGTCACATCGAGCGCGTAGGACGTACTGGCTGCAAGCGTCGACGCAACAACGGCGAGAGCAAATAAAGACCTCAGTTTCATTTCGGAACCTCTCCTCGGGCCTGTCCGGCTGACGACTGATCACCTCCCGTCCGGGATGTGTCAAGGCAAGTGCCGAAGCTCGTGGTGCCGGGGCTGTGCAGGCACCGTGCGGCCGTGAGTGATCTGCGCTCGGGCCCGATATCCCTCCGATGCCGGCAGCAGTGCGAGTCGCATCAGCCGCACGGCGCTCTGCTCGCGATCGGCGGATTCGGGAATGGAGTCGATGCCGAAGACTACTTCATCCGTGTCGAGCGTGCGGAAGGTTCCGAACAACCGGTCCCACACCGAGAAAATGGTGCCGTAATTCGTGTCGGTATACGGCAGCGCCTTGTGATGATGGACGCGATGCATGCCCGGAGAGACCCAGACCCGCGAAAGCAGGCTGTCCACGGCGCGCGGCAGATGAATGTCCGAGTGAATCCACTGCGCACTCCACAGGGCAACGGCCTGGTACGCGACGAGCACGCCCGGCGATACTCCGAGCACAATGACTCCGCCGAGCGTGAAGCCGGAGCGGATCACGGCTTCGACCGGGCTGTGACGCAGCGCCGTCGTCGAATCCACGTGCGGATCGGAGTGGTGAACGAGGTGGAACTTCCACAGCACCGGCACCGCGTGAACCATGCGGTGGTGGACGTAAGCCGCGACAAAATCCAGGAGCGCGATCGACAGCACGACATTCAGCCAGAGCGGCAGCTCGACCAGATTCAGGATTCCAAACTTCTCCCTGGTCACGGTGAAGCTGGCCCCGAGCGTAAGACCCGACACGCAAAGATTGATCACCAGGCTGCTGATCCAGAAGACCAGGTTGGTGCGGGCGTGAAGCACCCTTGCGTATCGCGACGCGCCGAATGCCGACTCGAGCATCCACAGCAAAGCGAAGCCGCCGACGATGAGGATCGCCCGATCCATCGTCGAAATGTGAGTGAAGTATTCGATCACGGCGCTCACGACAGAATCTCCATTGCCGGCGGTCCGGACTGCATGGTGGAAAGCATCACGATGCGGACTGGCGCCGGCGCGCAGGCCGGCTCTTCGGTGCGGCGCCAGTCATCGTGTCGATGAGCGTCTCGACGGCCCGCGCATAAGCGTGGACGTCGAGCGCAGGGTCCCAGACCTGCTGCAGGATCAGACCCTGGAACAGCGACACGACCAGGCGTGCGGTCGCGGCCCCGTCGATGCCGGGAATGCGGCCGAGCAGGGCGGAGAGCGCAGCAAGAGGCTCATCGAGCCCTTCGTGAACCACACGCATGACGCGCGGGCTGCGAAGGGCCTCGCTCCATAACTGAACCGTTACGCGCCGCCACGCCTGTTCTGCCGGATCCGTCAGTCGCTGCAGGAATGCATGCACGAGATCGTGCAGCGCGTCGCCGACGTCTTCGCGGGCGGCTGCGTCGCGCAGCGCCGCCAGCTCCGCGGCGTGATGGCGCGTCGCAATGGCTGCGATCAGGTCTTCCTTGGTGGCGAAATAGCGATAGAGCGCGCCCGGCGACATCTCCGATTCGGCGACGATGTCCTGCATCGTCGTTCGGTGGAATCCCTCGCGCGCGAAGCAGCGCATCGACGCGGCCAGGATCTGCTCGCGCCTGCGGTCGAGATATTCGCGGCTTACGCGCGGCATGCGGCCGAGACCACGTGGTAGTAGGCGGACACTGGCGGGCATCCTTGCGGGTAGTATTGCCGAGCCGCTTGCGACAGCGGCAGATCCTGCTCGAGCTCGAGCCCGCGCGCGTCGAGGTACTCGCGGAGTGCGGCCGGGTCGAGACCGAACGTGAACGGCTCGCTGAGCCGCGCCACGTGCGCAACCGACTCGCGCCCGCCCTGGAACGCGGCCGGGTTGTCCAGCACGGCGCGGTCCACATACGTGAACAGAAGACGCTGACCTGCGCTGGCGACGAAACGCAGCGTGGCGTCGACCGAGGTTTCATCGAGGTAGTTGGTCACGCCTTCCCAGATCCACAGCGTGCGCGCATCCCTGCGCAGCTTCGCCCGCCCGAGCGCATCGGCGAGCGAGTCGCTTCTGAAATCCAGCGGTACGTAGTGAACGTGCGGAGGAGCTTCGCCGACCATCCGCCGTTTCATCGCCTGGGTTGCAGGATGATCGACTTCGAAGACCTGCACGCGGTCGATCCCGGCAAGACGATACGCCCGCGTATCGAATCCCGCGCCGAGCAGCACGATCTGGTCGAGTCCGCTCGCCAGCGACGCCGTAACGGCATCGTCGATCCAGCGCGTGCGCACGCTGACGGCCGCTCGCGGCCCCGGCCAGCGCGCATCGATCGCGCGCGCCACGAGCGCGGCCGGGAGAAGCGAGGCCAGGCGATAGCGGCCGCTCAGGAACCGGCGGGCCAGCGGGTCTGTGAACAGCGGGTTTTTCAGGCGCTGCTCGAGCGCGCGGAAGAGCGCGTTGTGCTGGGCGGTCTGGCTGGGGCGATCGGCGTGCATCGGTTCCTAAAAAGAACGGACGTTCGCTTTATATAGATCGGGAGGCCGGCTGTCCAGAACGAATCCCGATTTTTTTCGGCCCCTCGCGGATCGTGGAGGCGGCCTGCTGGCCGGGCGCGACCTTCGATCCCGCTCCGATCCCTATTAAGGTACGACGCTCTCATGACGACACACCTCTCCGCCCTCGCGGAGCTGATCGGCGCGCCCAACGTCCTTACCGGCGATGCCATCAGCGACGATTACAGCCACGACGAAGCGCTCGCACCGCCTCACCAGATGCCGCTTGCGGTCGCGCGTCCGGCAAACACCGACGACGTCGTCAAGATCGTCCACTGGGCGAGTGAGCACCGGGTTCCGCTGACACCGCGTGGTGCCGGGACCGGCCTGTCCGGCGCATGCATTCCGCGCGCGAACGGAGTGGTCGTCAGCTTCGAACGCATGAAGCGCATCGTCGAGATCGATACGCAGAATCACATGGCGGTCGTCGAGCCGGGCGTGACGCTGGAAGAGATCAACGCGGCGGCCGCGGAGCACAGTCTCGTCTACCCGGTTTTTCCCGGTGAGCTCAGCGCCAGCCTCGGCGGCAACGTGGCGACCAACGCCGGCGGCATGCGCGCAGTGAAATACGGCGTGACCCGTCATCACGTCGTCGGGCTGGAGGCAGTGCTCGCGACGGGCGAAGTGATCCGCAGCGGCGGCAAGCTCGTCAAGACTGCGACCGGGTACGACCTGACGCAGCTGATCATCGGCTCGGAAGGGACGCTCGCGGTGATCACCGAGGTCACGCTCAAGCTCGTCCCGCTGCTGAAGCACAGCGCGACGCTGCTGGCTCCGTTCGAGACGCTGAGCGACGCCGTCGGATCGATTCCGTCGCTGCTGGAGAGCGGCGCCGCGCCGTTGCTGGTCGAATATCTCGACCAGATGACGATGATGGCCATCACGATGCAGAGCGGTGTCTCGCTCGGGATCCGGGAGGACATGCAGCAGAAGACCCAGGCCTATCTGCTCGTCGTGATCGAGGGCCGCACGCAGCAGCGCGTGGACGAAGACGTCGAGCTTGCCGGCGGCGTGCTTGCCGAGCGCGGCGCGATGGACGTTTTCGTGCTGCCGGGAAGCTCCGGGTCACAACTGGTGGAAGCGCGCGAGCAGAGCTTCTGGGCTGCCAAGCGCGCCGGCGCAAGCGACGTGATCGACATCGTCGTGCCGCGCGCGTCGCTGCCCGAATACATGCAGAGCGTACGCGAGATTGCGATGAGCCACGGCACGATGATTCCCGGCTGCGGCCACGCCGGCGACGGCAACGTGCACCTGGCGGTGTTCGAGCAGGACCACGACAAGCGTCACGCGCTGATGCACGAGCTCTTCGATGCGGGCCGCAAGGTCGGCGGCGTGATCAGCGGCGAGCACGGCATCGGGATCGAGAAGAAACAGCACTTCATGGAGCTCGAGGATCCGGTCAAGCTCGAGCTCCTGCGCCGCATCAAGCAGGCATTCGACCCGGCGAACATCCTCAACCCGGGCGCGATCTTCGACTGATTGAGCTTAACGTCCCCGCCCGGTCGGATGGACATCGATGCCCCGAATTGCCCGCCGCTCGCTTCCCATCAACACGGTCGACCTCGCGCGCTACCTCATCGGCAAGCAGCTCGTCCACGCAATCGCGGCCGGACGGATCGCAGGCCGAATCGTCGAAACCGAAGCGTATCCACCGGGAGACCCTACCGGTTACGCACGCCCCGGACTGACGGCCAATAACGCGCCGTTGTTCGCTGTGCGCGGGACGGCCTACGTGCGCATGGTCTACGGCGCATGCCTCACGCTGAACATTGCCGCGGAAACGACCGGTGTCGGCGCGGCGGTACTCATTCGCGCGCTCGAGCCGTGCGAAGGCGTCGAGCTCATGCAGCGCAATCGCCCGGCGTCACGGCTGCGCGACCTGGCGCGCGGTCCCGGCCGCGTATGCGCGGCGCTCGGAATCGAACGCGTGCTGTCGGGCGTCGATCTGTGCGGCAATGGCGCGCTGTGGCTCGAGCGCAGCCGCGGCCCGGAGCCGGTCATCCAGGTCGCCACGCGCATCGGACTGTCGCGCGACCAGCATCGCCGGCTGCGCTTTGTCGAACGCGGCAGCTCGTTCGTCAGCGTTGCTCCATAGGCACTCGCCCGGCGAGATTGTGACTCGCCATCGGGCGAGCGTGCATTGGCCGGTTGTTGACGCGGCGGCGATATTCGTGGCAGTTCCGGCGTCGAGCAAGCCGTCCGTCGATGGAAATCCAGGCAGCATCGCCGCCTCGGCCGAACTTTTCCGAGCTCGTCCGTTCCGGTTGCGAGGACTACGTCCTCAAAGGCATCGGGCTGCCGGCTGCGGCCTACATCTTTCACGCCGTCAAGCTCGTGCTCTACGTCGCCGCGTGGATGTATTTCTGCAGCTTCACGCCGGGCCTCGGCTCGCCGTCGAAGATCGGCTCGTGGTGGACCGAGGGCATCGCGTTCCAGAAAGCATTTCTCTGGGCATGCCTGGTCGAGGTGCTCGGGTTCGGCTGCATGAGCGGGCCGCTCGGCTTCCGCGTAATGCCGCCGTTTACGGCGTTCCTTCATTTCCTCAGGCCGGGAACGATCAAGCTGGCGCCGTTTCCGAATCTTCCCGTCTTCGGTGGGCTGACTCGCACATGGCTCGACGTGGCGCTGTATGCCGCCTTCGTGCTGTCGCTGCTGCGTGCGCTCGTCGCACCGGCGATCGATGCGTCCGTCCTCGTGCCGATCGTCGTGCTGCTGCCGCTCTGCGGGCTCGGCGACAAGACCGTGCTGCTCGCGGCGCGCTTCGAGCACCACTTCGCGATGATCGTCTGCTTTACGTTCGCCGGTAACTGGATCGCCGCCTGCAAGGCGGTGCAGCTCGCGGTCTGGTTCTGGGCCGGCGTGTCGAAGCTGACGGTCGCGTTCGGCTACGTGGTGCCGATCATGACGGTCAACAATCCGCTGCTGCGAAGCCCTGCGCTTCGCCGCCGCATGTTCGTGTCGTATCCGGACGACCTTACGCCGTCGCTGCTCGGCAAGGCGATGGCCCACATGGGCACGTTCCTCGAGTTCGGCGCGCCGCTCACGCTTCTGTTCGTGACCGGACCGGGGCCGCTCCAGGTCGTCGGCATCTGCCTCGCCGTGATGCTGCACGGATTCATCCTGAGCAACGTGCCGGCGGGAGCCGTGTTCGAATGGAACCTGGTGAGCCTGTTCGCCGCGTTCTTCCTGTTCGTCGGGCATCCGACGGTTTCGATCCTCGACATCGGCTCTGCGCCGCTTGCGCTCTATCTGTTCGTGATGCTCGTCGTGGTGCCGCTGGTCGGCAATTTCTTCCCGGCGAAGGTCTCGTTCCTGCTGGCGATGCGCTACTACGCCGGCAACTGGGCCTGGAGCGCGTGGATGTTTCGCGGCGAGAGCCACCGCAAGCTCGACCGCATCCGGCGCGTCGCACCGCTGCTGCGCGAGCAGCTCGAGCGCTACTCGCCGGCCGACGTCGACGGAATGGATTCCAGAGGCACCGCGTTCCGGTCGCTGCACCTGCAGGGCAGGGCGCTCGGCCTGCTGCTGCCGCGCACCATCGACGGAAAGCCGTTCCGCGACTACCACTACTACGACGGCGAGATCATCGCGGCGTCAGTGCTCGGCTGGAACTTCGGCGAAGGCCACCTTTGCGACGAGCAGCTTCTGGCCGGCGTGCAGGCGCAGTGCGACTACGAAGAGGGCGAGCTGCGCGCGCTGATGGTCGAGTCGCAGCCGCTGTTCGGCTCGACGCTGCACTGGCGGATCTTCGACGCGAAGCGAGGCCTGCTCGACCAGGGATACGTCGAGCTGGCGGAGCTCAAGCGGCGCGCGCCGTGGGATTACGGTTCGGTGTGAGCAAACCGCCAGTCGGATCCCGCTACTGTCCCGGCAGAAGTCCCATGATCGCGAGCGGCAATCCGTTGGCACAATCCGCGTCGTTCAGCCGGGCACTGAGATCTTCAGGCGAGTTGGTGCCGGGACAGTCGGCCGGGACGTCGGGTGGCGTGAACAGGATGACGCTCATGACGTTGATCGGCGAGTCGCCCGTGATGACATTGCCAAGGTCCACGTCCACCTTGCCCTTGCCGCCCTTGAAATCGATCTTCATGACCGGAACGGCGTAGACGTCGTAGCCGACGAAGATGGCGACGACGAGATAGTCGTCTGCCGAACCGAGGACGCCGTCGGTCGTCAGCAACTGCCCGTCGGCGCCGGTGACACCCGTAAGCGAGGCCTTGAAGCGGCCATTGCCGGAGATCTGGACTTTGGATTTCGGAGAGACCGTGCCGCGGATGCAGTCGGCATTGGTGTCGCAATGCTCGAGTGATCCGGCGCCGCAGATGTTGCAGTCGGAGTTCGTCGAGCAGGAGGCGCCTCCCTCCAGGCAGTTCCCCGACTGACACGGATTGGCAGTGTCGCAACTGAACGCTGCCGAGACGAGCGAGCCCTTGATGCTGGTCCCACCGGCCCAGGCCGGAGATGCGAACAGTGCTGCAAGCGCAGCGGCGAGGATGATCTTCATGGCTTGTATTCCCTCCGTGGATTCCGGGACCGTAGAAGCGGCCCGGATCGTGGGGTGAACGTAGCCGGGAAGTGCCGTCCGAATCTCCCAACACTTTCCCAATTCGCCGCGCGTTCTCCGGAAACCGGCGCCAATATCGCCGGCGCTGCGGCGAGGCAGGAATTGGGAAAGTTCTGGGATACCCGGAAGGCCTCGTCGGTCTAGCCTCTGTCCAGTTCGAGGAGGAGGCACCCATGAAACTCTGGCATCCGTCCGCATCTGTCGGTCTTGCGCTCGCGATGGCGATCACGCCGGCCCACGCGGAAAAGAAGGCGCCGGCAACGCCGCACACGCCGAACATCCTGCTCATCGTCATGGACGACGTCGGGATCGACCAGATGAAGACCTTCGGTTACGGCGGCGATTCGCCTCCGGCCACGCCGAACATCGAGAACATCGCCGATGCCGGCATTCGCTTCCGCAATGCGTGGGCGATGCCGGCCTGCACGACGAGCCGCGCCGTCATGTACGACGCCCGCTTTCCGTTCCGCACCAACGTGCTCGGCGCGCTCGGACCGGACGACCTCGCGAACTCGATGGTCTCTCCGTACGAGGTCACGACACCGAAGCTGCTCGCGACGCGCGGCTATGACAGCGCACTGTTCGGCAAGAGCCACACGACACTTCAAGGCCACGATCCCGCCGGCCTTGCCGGTCCGCACGTGCTCGGCTGGAACTACTTCGCCGGCTGGCTCGATGAGACCGGCGACCCGGCTTCGATCGACGTCACGGCCGGCGGCGTCGCTTCACCCGGCAAGATTTATCCGTGCGGCTACGTGCCGAGCTCGAAAGTCGGCGGCGCCGACAGCGGCGCATGCTACATGGCCGACGGCTCGTGCAGCGAGCTCACGACCGAGGGCGGCGTGCCTCCCGGAAGGATCTGCCGCGACCGCGGCGGCATCCTCGATCCGGACAAGAGCTGCGCAGTGCCCATGCCGGCCTACGTCGACTTCAGCCTGCTGAGCGGGCACTACGTTTCGCCAGTCACGTACAACCAGCCCGATGGTCGAGTCGACGACATCCCGTCGACCGATCCGCGCGCGCGCCAGTTCCGAGCCGACTTCGTCGTCGACGAGGCGGTGCGGTGGATCAACTCGCGACCGAAGAACAAGCCGTGGATTGCGTCGGTCAACTTTGCGTCCGATCACACGCCGCTGATGCAGCCGCCTTACGATGCACCGGTGGAAGGAAACGCCGCGAGCAGCGACATGAACTGCCTCGCGCCGCAGGCGCAGCAGCCACTGTCGGACATGCTGATCGAATCGATGGACGGCGAGATCGGACGCCTGCTTGTCGACACCGGCCTCGCGCGTCGCGACAAGAACGGCGGGCTCGTCTACCAGCCGCACGCAACCGACACGATGGTGATCATTCTCGGCGACAACGGAAGCCTTGGCGCAACCGTCAAGACTCCGTTCAACGTCGTGCGGTCGAAGGGCACCGCGTACCAGACCGGCGTCTGGGTTCCACTGATCGTCTCCGGCCCGCTGATGCGAGGGCCGGCGCGCAGCAACTCGCACATGATCAACGTGGCCGATCTCTATTCCCTGTTCGGCGAGATCGCCGGAATCGACGACGTGCAGGCGGAAGTGCCCCGGCCGCTCGATTCGGAGCGGATGCTTCCTTACATCATCAACCCGAAGCAGAAGGCGATCCGCAAGTTCAACTTCACGCAGGTCGGCGTGAATCTTCAGGCCAACGGCTCGATCAACGGCCCGTGCACGATTTCCGGCACATGCACGCAGATTCCCGTCACCAAAGGCGTGTGCGAAGACAACGGCGGCATCTGGTGGGGCAAGGGGCACGATCCGTCGATCACGCACAATCCGGATCCGGACGGGTTCAAGCTGTGCTGCGAGGTCAACAAGTTCGTAATCGACCAGGGCTGCGATCCGCAGGCGCCCGGCTGTCCGTACGGAATCACGCCGCTGGTCTCGATCGGAATCCGCGACAAGCATTTCAAGATCGTCAAGAATTCCGTGACGAGCTACGTCTCGCAGGAAGAACCGTGCCGCGACGACACCCAGACCGAGTTCTACACGATCGATGAAGCCGCACCGGCGCCCGATCTCGACGATCCTGGCGACGATCTTCTGACCGGCGTTCTGACGCCGCGCCAGCAGGCGAGCTACGATGCGCTCTCCGCGAAGCTGACCGAGCTGCTGGCGTCCGAGCCGGCCTGTCCGGGCGACGGCAACATCGATTACGTCGTCGACCAGGACGATCTCGACGGCTGGAGCCAGTACAGCCAGGCAGGTCAGTCGAGCGTCTTCGATTTCACGCTCGACGGGCTGACGGACGGTGACGACCAGGCCGTCATCCAGGCAAATCTCGGAACCGATTGCCGGTTGCCGTAGCGATGTTCGCGCCGAAGCGGTCGCGGCGGAGCCGGGGCAGCAACGCCCGCACGTTGCCTGGCCTTGTGGCGGGTGCGATACGCTACGGCTCGCATGCCGCCGCAGCCTGGTCAGAGCGTCGTTCGCTTCGGTTCGTTTCGCGTCGACATGGCGAACGAGCGGCTCTGGAACGGCTCCGACCCCGTCACGCTTCGGCCGAAAACCTGGCAGGTTCTGCGACATCTCGTCGAACATGCCGACCGGCTCGTCAGCAAGCATGAGCTTCTCGACGCGGTGTGGACCGACGTGGCCGTCGAAGAGAAAGCCGTCAATACCTGCATCGGCGAGATTCGTACGGCGCTAGGCGACAGCTCGCGCCGCCCGCGGTTCATCGAGACGGTGCAGCGGCGCGGCTTTCGTTTCCTTGCGTCGCCGAGCGTGGATGCGGCCGACGGAACGGGGACGGGGCAACACGTGCGGCCGGCGTTCATCGGGCGCTCGCACGAGCTCGGATCACTGCTGGCGCGACTTCGCGGCGGCGCGGGAAATGCGACGGTCACCGTGGTTCGCGGAGCAGCGGGCATCGGCAAGAGCCGCCTCGTCCGCGAGGCGACGGAGCGCGCCGGCGTGCGCACCCTGGTCGGGCAATGCATCGAAGGCGGCGGCATTCCGTATCTGCCGTGGGTCGAGATGATCCATCAGCATCTGCGCACGCGTTCGTCGACGGAGACGGCAGTAACCCCGGCGGCTGCCGAGCTCCAGCGCCTGATCCCGGGACTGCAGCCGGATTCGGGCGATCCGCTGCCGGCGACGACGGATCCGGAGCTCGCGCGGCTGCGATTGTTCGAAGCGCTCGCGGCATTCTTCGAGTCTGCTTCGCGCGACGGCCCCGTGGTGCTCGTGCTCGAAGACGTCCACTGGATCGACGCGTCTTCGCTGCATGCGCTGCAGGCGCTGGTGCCTCGGCTCGCCGCGAGCACCGTGCAACTGGTCGCAACGCTGCGTGACGAGGACGCCGAGCCCGGGTCCGCGGTGCGAAACGCCCTCGAAGCGTTGCGCCGGCGCGCCATCGTCGTCGAGGTGCCGCTGCGCGGGCTGGCCGCGAGCGAGACGCGTGAGCTGGTCGCCGATCTTGCCGGCCCACTGATTCCTCCTGCATTTGTCGCGCGGATTGCCGACAGCAGCGAAGGCAGTCCGTTCTTCGTCGAGGAGATCCTCCGTCACTATGGCCAGGACGCGACGCGCGAGGCCGGCGATGGTGATGCGGGCCCTGCCGACCTCCACCTTCCCGACAATGTCATCGAGATTTTCGAGCGCAGGATTCGCCACCTTTCGCCCGCGGCCCGGCGTCTCGTCGACGCAATCGCCGTCTGCGGTCGCGACTGCGAGGAGCCGCTGCTCGAGCTTGCCCTCGACATGCAGGACGCCCGGCTTGCCGCTGCGGCCAGCGAAGCCATCGATCTCAGGATCCTGCGTGAAAATCCCGGGAGCCCCGGCCGTTACGGATTCGTGCATGCGCTGATGTCGGTGGCGCTGCGCCAGCGTCTCGCACCGCCTCGTCTTCGCGAGCTTCACGCGAGCATCGCGGACGCCGTGATCGCGACCAGGGCCGACGCCGGCGAGCGTGCCGCCGAAGTCGCCCGTCATCTCGAGCGCGCCGTGCCGAAAGTGCCGGCCATGCGCGCGATCGGCGCACTCCTCGAGGCTTCCGAGCATGCGGCGCACGGGCTCGCTTACGAAGACGCCATCGAGCATTGCGAGCGGGCGCTGTCGCTCGCACGTGCGGCAGCAACCGGAACGAACGAGCATCGCTGTCTGCCCGAGCTCCTGGTGCGTTACGCTGAGGCACTTCAGAAAATTGGCCAGGCCGAAAACGTGGCGGCAGCGTTTCGTGATGCTGCCGCCGTCGCCCGTCAGGCCGCAGAGCCGCAGTGGCTCGCGCGTGCGGCGCTCGGCATGGCGACGATCTGGGACTTCGAGGCCCCGGACGTTCGCGGTTACCTCGAGGACGCACTCGAATGTCTCGGCAACGACGCCGCGCCGCTGCGCGCGCGTCTGCTCGCGCGGCTGTCCGTCGTGCTCTACCCGCACGCCGGCACGCGGCCGCGATGCGAATCGTTGAGTACGCAGGCCGTCGAGCTCGCACGAAGCGTCGGCGATGCCACGCTGCTCGCGCAGACTCTCGTCGATTGGCTCGCGGGGCAGTGGTATCTCGACAACCTCGCCGCGCAGGACGCCGTCAGCGAGGAGCTGATCGATGTAGCAGGGCGCAGCGGGGACGGTGCGCTGCTGGCCACGGCGCACGGCTGGCGCGTGGTGATCGCGCTGTGCCGCGGAGAGATCGACCGTGCCGAAGCGCACTGCGAGGCGCTGTGCGATCTCGCGCAGCGCCTCGGACAGCCGACCTATCGATGGTGCGGCCTGTATCTGTCGGCGACGCTGGCGCTGCTGCATGGCCGGCTCGACGCTGCAGAGCGCTTCGCGACCGAGGCATTCGACATCGGACGCACCGCCAGCCCGCAATCGGCAACCATCGTCTATTTCACGCAGATGGTCTCGATCCGTCGCGAGCAGAACCGGATCGGCGAGCTGCTCCCGATGCTGGAACAGAACCCGGCGAGCATGAGCAGCGACGCGCTCGCCTGGAATCTTCCGCACTTCTACATGGAAGCCGATCGCGTCGAAGACGCGGCTTCGGCATTCGCGCGTGCGTGTTCACTCGGCTTCGACGCGATGCCGGGCGAGAATTCGCGCAATCGCCGGCTGCTCACGCTCGGCGCCATGTCGCTGGCGTGCGCCGCGCTCGGCGACAAGGCCGCGGCGGCCCCTCTGTACGAGATCGTGCGCCTGGAGTCGCATCGATGGGCCGTGGCCGGTTTCGGTGCGGTCAACTACGGGATGGTCGAGAACGGCGCCGGAGCGCTTGCGGCGTGCCTCGGCGATTACGAAGCGGCGGTCGGACATTTCGAACGCGCCATTGCCGAGTATGAGCGCAAGAACGTCCCGATCGCGCTTGCGCGGGCATGCTGTCTTTACGCCGATGCATTGCTGCGCCGCGGATCGCCGGGCGACCCGCAGCAGGCGTCAGCGCTGCTTCAGCGTGCAGAGCTGCTTGCCGACGAGCTCGGGCTCGTTCGCGTGCGCGAGATGGCAAGGCGCGTGCGCGACGGCGCTTCGCGTCCGTAGCGGATCCAGCAGTCCACGCGATCGGCGTACCGACCGGTCGATGGCGCACGATGTCGATCTGATGCTTGCGCAGGACGTCCATCGTGACCTTGCGCGTGTTCTCGTTCGTGCCCGCCCGTCTGCGTGGTGCGGGAAGAAATCCTCTGTAAATGGAGCACAAGCGTGGGAAAGGGTGCGGGATGATTTCCCGCATACTGCGGTAACTTCGCGCACCACTTGAAACACGGCCCAACCCGTACGGGTAGGCCGCGAGGTCACTCCATTGCATCTGTGAAGCCAAATGCCCACTTCGATGAGGGGTGTGCTTGTCGAATTCGCCCCCGGACGCTCTTTTGGCCTCGCAATGGCGCACGATTTGCAATGTCGGGAACGGGGAACGCGACTCAACTGCTGGGGGAACGGAAAGATGAGCAGCAAGATCGACACGACCGGAACGATGGAAGGTGCGCAGGAGCTGGCGCTTCAGGAAGTGGAGAGGACGGCGGGGGATCGTCCGGTCGCTGTGCATGACGAATTGCTGCTCGAGTCGCAGGGCGCTTCGCTCGACGGACGCGAAGGGGATCGCGTCCGGCCGAGCGACTGCTCGAGCATCGCTGCGATTGTCTCGCCGCCTGCGGACATCGCAGAGACCGACGAGGTGGTGCTGTTCAGCATCGAGCTGCCGGGGATGAGCGAGAAAGATGTCGAGGTCCAGATCAGTCCCGACCTGCTGGTGATTCGCGGGGTGCGGCGGTCAGACGATCCGGGGATCACGCTCTGGCACCTGCGCGAACGCTCGACCGCCATCGTCGAGCGAATGATCCTCATTCCGGACGGCGTCGATACCGAGGACTGGTCGATGCAGTTCCGCGACGGCGTTCTTACCGTGCGCATGGCGAAATCCTGCCGGCAGAGAAAGAAGCGGCGCGTTTACGCTTCGTAAACACCTTCGGTTTCGAACGCGGGCGTCCGGCCAAGGGGGGCGGACGCCCGCGTTCGAGCCGCAAGCCGACGAGCGCTGCGTGTCATGACGCTGCCTCGGCGCGGGACTATCGTTGCGCGCCGGCATCTCCTGCGATAGCTCCGAGCCATCGATCCGGGCCTCGCGGCCTTCGTCTGCGTGACTTCCATCGAAGCGCTGCGCAGACGGCGGTTGCGCATCGCCCGGACGTACTCTCGGACAAAGCGGTGGGAATGCTCGTCGACGAAGCCACGCGCCTGGTAGTCGGGTATCCGCGATGAAGGGTAGCCTGGGGATTTGTCTCGTTGCTGCCCTGCTGCTTGCCGGCTGTACAGCGACCGTTGCGCAAAAGCCGGTCCGCCCGGAAAGCAGCCGCGTCGAAAAAGCCCCGATCAAACCGGCGCCGGTGATTCCGCGCGCCGAGCACTGCGGGCCGGCGATGGATACGAAGGTGTGGAAGGTCCAGTGCTCGCAAGGAGACCTCGCCATGATGTGCCGGAAGTCGGATCCGACCGACCGCCGCTGCGCCTACAAGCGGTCGGGCAAGTATCGATGGACTTACGGCTCCTACTGCCACCGATCGCTGGCCTGCTACAAGCGGGCTTGCCGCTGAGCGGCGATCCTTCGCCTCGAGCGCGCGCCCGTCCTAGATTTCGCCGCGTGGAACAACAGAAGAAGAGTCTTTACTTCGAAGCGGCGACGATGCCGGCATCCGGCGCGTGGGCGCAGAAACGACGCCTCGCCGCCAATCTGCGAATCATCATCGACCGGCTGGTTACGAGCGATGCGCCCGAGGAACAGCTTGCCCGCGCCGCCGATGCCGCCGCGAGCTTTGCCGAATCGCTCGCCGGGCATCCGCATCGCCAGCGAATGTGGGGTTTTGCCGAAAGCGCGAACGCCGGCGTGGGAGCGTTCTTCGACCAGAGCCCGCTCATCGGCCTGTCGAACCCATTGGCACCGCCGATGACACTCGAAGCCCGGGGAGATCGCGTGTACGGAGAAGTCTGCTTCGGTTCTGCCTACGAGGGGCCGCCCGGCCATGTGCACGGCGGCTTCGTTGCGGCTGCGTTCGATGAGCTTCTTGGCTTCACGCAGTCGCTCACCGGCAATCCCGGCATGACGGCGAGTCTCACCGTGCGTTATCGCCGGCCGACGCCTTTGCACGTGACCCTTCGTTTCGATGCGGGAGTCGATCGCGTGGACGGTCGCAAGATCTACGCGTCCGGTCGAGTCCTCTCCGGCGAAACCGTCACGGCGGAGGCCGACGCCCTGTTCGTTTCTGTCGATCCCGAACGTTTCCAGGCGCTGATCGACGAGGTCCGGACGCGATGAGCCAGCCGCTCCATTTCCCGCCCGACTACTCCGAGACGCGCGTGGTCAAGGACGGCACCGAGATCGGCCTTCGCCTGCTGCGACCGCATGATCGCGATGTGCTCGCGAAGGGCTTCGAGGAGCTCTCTGCCGAGTCGCGCTACACGCGCTTCTTCTCACCGATGAGCAAACTGCCGGAGAAGATCCTCGAGAAGATGCTGGAGACCGACGACTGGAATCACCTGGCGATCGTCGCGTTCCGCAAGGAAGACGGCAAAGGGCTCGCCACCGGAAGATTCATCCGTCTTGCCGGCGAGCCGGAGGTCGCGGAGTTCGCCGTCGCGGTCATCGATTCGATGCAGGGTCGCGGGCTCGGCAAGCTGCTGCTCGGCCTGGTTGCGCGAGCTGCTCGCGAGCGCGGCATCACGCGCTTTCGCGCGCACGTGCTCGCGGGCAACGACGCGATGATCACGCTGCTGCGCGAGCTCGATCCGACGCTCGACGCGACCAGCGACGGCCGTTCCATCACGTACGACCTCGACCTGCCGGAGATGACCGACGAAGCCTCTTCCAGTGGTCCGATCTTCGATCTGCTGCGCGCCGCCGGTCGCGGCCTGGACGTTCTACTTCAGAGCCTGCGGTCGGGCTGAGAGCACTGGCCCGCGCAGACGACCAAGCCGCCGGGCGTCCGGTGCCCGCGCGTCATTCCGCGACCACGGTCACGACCGGGCTCGGCTGGATCTGGTCGCCCTGATTGTCGGTGGCATCGACGATCGTCACGTGGAAGTCGGCGCTTGCCGGAGTCGCCAATCCGTAGAACGTGCAGCGCGCAAGCGTCACAGGGCCATGGAACGGGTTCAGGCTGATGATGCCTACCGACAGCAATGCTCTGCCCTGCTGCACATGCGTCGCGGACACCACCTGCGGAATCAGGATCTCGCAGTCGGCGGTCTCTCCGATCGGGACGAGATCGCCTGCGGCATCCATGTAGTCGACGTCGAATTGCAGCGCGCCAAGGCTTTCGTCCGACGTGAGCACGAGATCGATTTTGCGCGCAACGCTGCACGCATCAACGGCCAGCCCGACCGCCACCCGCAGCGTGCCGAGCGCGTCGATTGCCGTCACGCGTCCGTCGCCGTTGCGATCGCAGCGCTGCCTGGGGCAGCGCGCGGCAAGCCCGACGGCCTTGCGCAGCACGACCAGTGCGCTGGTGGCGGTGACTCTCTCGCCATCGCCGGCGGGGCAGACAAGATCGAGTCGGCAGCGGCGCGTGCAGCGGTCGCCGCCGTCGAGGTTGCCGTCGTCGCACTCTTCTACTCCGGCCCAGACGTAGCCGTCTCCGCAGCGTGCAACTCGGCAACTGGCCAGGCAGGCCGCGTCCCAGTGGCGATCCTCGCCGTCGTCGCATTCTTCGACGGTGTTCTGGACGAAGCCGTCGCCGCAGACCGCGATGCGGCAATTGCTCAGGCAACCGTCGTTCTCGTTGGAATTGCCGTCGTCGCACTCCTCGAGGTCACCGTGCTTTGCGCCGTCGCCGCAAACGGCGTTGCGACAGTCGGACAGGCAGTCATCGGTATCGTCTTCGTTGCCGTCGTCGCACTGCTCCGCACCGGTGACGGCCTCGCTGCCGCACCCGGTCGGACGGCACGTCGAATCGCATCCGTCGCCGTCGACCGCATTGCCGTCGTCGCAGGTCTCGCCGACGTCGCCGGTGCCGTTGCCGCAGCCGCCGATTGTGCGTGCCAGCCGGACAGGACCGATGAGTCCTTCGTATGGCGAAAGCATCGTATCGGCGAGCCACAGCACGGCCCACGTGTTCGCGCCTGCATGCTGAATTTTCGGGTTGCGGTCGACCAGCGCATCGACGGCCTCGGCGGGATCCACCAGCGCCGGCATCGTCCACGTCGCCCCGCTGTCGCTGGAAAAGGACGTGACGACATCGGCGTCGAAGCCGCCGCCGCTCGAGTAGCTGCTCCACGCGATGGCGAACTCGCCGTTGTCGCCTGCGGCGACGCTCGGCGAGAAGTCGCCTCCGCCCGTGTCCTCGTGCCACGGCGCGAGCGCGGAAGGCACGGTCCATTCGGACAGAACCGACGGCGACCGCGAGACGAACACGCTGAGCTTGCGCTCTTCGAGCGGGTCCGCAACCCAGCCGACGTACGCAAGCAGCCAGCTACCGTCGCGGTTGGCTGCCACGCTGAGCTGCTGCGGCGAACGGTGACGTGTGCGAAACAACTTCGCGGCGGCCGACCACGTCGAAGCGTTGTCGATCGAATGCGCAGCCGAGATGCCGTCACCGCTCCACGCCACCAGCCAGTTGCCGGAATGGTCGGTCGCGACAGTCACGGCGTTGACGGTGTAGCAGGGCACCTCGTCCAGCGTGGATGCCGGCGACCAGGTCCTGCCGGAATCGACGGAAACCGACGAACGAATCGCGCAGAACGACGTGTACTTGTACTCGTCCGGAGAATCGATGTAGCGCGCGCCGAAAAATCCTTCTGACCACGCCGCCACCCAGCGTCCGCCGGCGCCGCCTGCGACCGCAACGTTGGAAAGCTTGTACTGCTGCTGATCGAAATCCGGTTTGTGCTCGACGGCATAAAGAACCTGTCGGTCGCCCCAGTTCTGACCGGCATCCGTCGAGCGATTGAACTGCAGATGCTCGTCGCGATAGTCGGCGCCCGCCTGGATCCAGACGCCGTTGCCATCGGTGGCGACGGTTGCTTCGTAGACATCGTCGAACGCGACCGGTCCCGGTTGCAACGGCCGCGCCGGCGGCGACAGCCATCGCCGCGCGTCGTCGAGCGAGGTCGCGACAACCGGCTGGTAGGACTTCTCGTCGACGTAGGCGGTCCATCCGGCGGCCCACCGCCCTTCGGCATCCCCTGCAAGGCTGAAATATGGTGGTGCGGAGCTGGACAGCGAAAAGAGCTGGCGAGTCGAGACGAAGCGAAGCGCATCGGGATCGAGAGTAGTTGTGGTCGTCGTGGTGGTCGTAATGCTGTCGTCGAGGCTCATGCGTCGCGAAACCCAACCGCCCTGCGTGTACGGGTTGCGCCACGACGCTAAGAGTGTTCCGGCCTCTTCCACCCGAAGCATCGGCCACAGACAAAGCCCGGTCGCGGCTTCGCTCAGATCGATGGGCACGCCGGCTGCACCGCTGCTGTCGATAACGACAGCGCGTACGTGAAGAGCGTAATTCGTCATCGAGCGCTCGCGCCAGCCGATGACGATCGTGCTGCCGACCATGGCTGTCATCGTGCCTTCGATGCGATTGTCGACGGGCAACTCCAGGATCCGGATGGTATCGCCGGCGGCGACGCCGTCTCGCGTGAAGAAGCGGCCGAACAGCTCGGTGCCTTGCTCGGCCGCCCACGCGGCGAAAAAACCATCGGCGGTTGCCGTTATGCCCGGCTGATACGCTGAGCACGAGGTTTCACCGCAGACCGTCGCCGCCGATTCGCGGCGGCCCTCCGGATCGACGACGGCCACGCGTCCCTCGGAGATCACCATCACCGCGCCATCGCCGGCACACCCAAAACCATAGTCACGCGAAGCGTCCGTGAATCCGAGCGAAACCGGTCCCGAGACGAGCGTACCGTCCGCGCTGCGCCACTCGACCACCGGTTCGCCGGAATCCGAATCGCACGCTCCGTTGACGGTCGTGAACTCGCAGCGGAAGAAGACTCTGGCCGTCGAGCCGTCGGCCGCGACGCACGGGTCGATGCCGTCGCGTTCGGCGGCGGTAGGGCGGAACTCGTGGCCAACGGCATTCAGTCCGGCATGGGCGACGGCCGGAATCAGGGCGAACGCAGCTCCGAACGAGATCACTGCCTTGCTGGCCAGCGTGAGCGTGCGACGTTTCATTGTGACCCCCTTCGCGCTGGAACCCGCGTCCCGTCGCGATCGTGAAAGCATGACGCCGCGCGAGGGTCGGCGCTACTGACTTTCCCCCACCGGAGGAAAATGCGGCGGGCGCCATTGCTGGCTGCCGCGCCAACGTCTACCTACATATCTGTAAGCCGAGCGATCGGCGGGGAGGGTAAAAGAGGAGGAAAGAACAGAAATGAGAGTTCCGTGTGTCCGGACCGCGGCCGTGCTGTTGGCTGCGCTGACATTTCCCGCCCTGTCTCCCGCCCGCGCGAGTACGTTCGACTACAACCCGGTCCTTTTCGTGCACGGCATCGAGGGCTCCGGCGCGCAGTTCGAGTCGCAGGCGATGCGCTTCGAAAGCAATCGCTATCCGGCCGACTGGATCGACGAGGTGGATTACAACTCGACGCTTGCCGTCGGCGACAAGACCGAAGTGCATCAGCAGATCGACGCTGCCATTGCCGCGTTGCAGGAACGAAGCGGCAAGGCGCAGGTCGACGTCGTTGCGCATTCGCTCGGCACCTCGGTGATGTACGACTACCTGACCGATGAGACACTCGGTGCCGCGCGGCGCGCGAACGTCGGTCATTACGTCAACGTCGATGGACAGAGCGAGCACCCCGGTGTTCCGACGCTCGCCATCTGGGCCGGACGCGGTACGCCCGGCCGCAGCATGGACGGAGCCGAAAACGTCACCGTTCCAAACCAGACTCACGTTCAGGCGTGCACGTCGTCGGAAACATTCGCTGCAATGTACAGGTTCCTTACCGGACGAGAGACTCACCGCAGCATCCGCCGGCACAGCCACATCGAAGTTTCGGGACGGGCACTCGAGTTTCCGCAGAACTCCGGCCTTTCGGGCGCCACCGTCGAGGTCTGGCCGGTGGATTCGGACGGCCGGCGAACGACGGATGCTCCGATCGCAACCGTTGCGATCACCGACGGCTCGGTCGGCGGCGGAAACTGGGGACCGGTCCCCGTCGAACGCCGCGAGCGTTACGAGTTCGCCCTCGTACGTCCGGCGCTGCCGACGCTTCACATCTACTACGAGCCGTTCGTGCGCAGCGATCACACGCTCAGGCTTCTCGCCTCCACCGCTTTTGAGCAGTACGCGGGCAATCGCCCCGGCAGCTCGTCGTTCGTGAGCATCCGCTACAAGGAGCTGTGGGGCGACCAGCCGGGCGAAAGCGACCAGCTTCTCGTCGACGGGCTCAACATCGCTACCGCGGATCTGTGTCCTGCGAGCAAACAGGTCAACGGTTATTTCGGTTTCGACCGCAATCGGGATTCGCAGACCGATCTGAGCGGCGATCCCGTGATCGGTGCCTTGCCGTTCCTTCAGGGTGCCGACGTGTACGTCCGCGGAAGCGCTCCGCCCGACGCGACCATTTCGTTCCAGCTCCTGTCACGCGGCGGCGGCGACATACGGACGCTGAACGTTCCGAACTGGCAGGCGCTCGGCGATGGAATCACGCTGACATGGAGCGATTTCGACCGGCTGAAATTCTGACACGTTTGGCGAGCACGGGCTCCGGCACAGGTTTCGGCGGAAAACCGCATTCGGGACGACCTCCCTTGACCGTCTTCCGGCTGCTGCGATAGGTTCGATCCTGACGCGAAGCCTCGACGTTGCCGGTTCGAAGCATCCGGAGAACCCGAAGGCCAGTCTTATGGCCGAACGGGACGTGAGAAGGCGGAACAGCTGGAGGGGAAAGTGAAGCGCGACAAGCAAGACAATTCCGCAGAACCACAAGATACCCGCAGCACGCGACGGGAAATTCTCCGTGGCGGACTGCTGATCGCAGGCGCCGCCGCCGTCGCTCGCGTGGCCGGCGGAGGACCGAAGGAAGCTCAGGCTGCCAGCGGCTCCCCGCTGATCCTGGGCCAGCCGAACGACGCGACGAGCGCGACCACGCTGACCGTATCTCCCGGCGTCTCGGGTCTCGTCGTCTCGAGCTCTTCGATCGATCCGAACCAACCGGACGGCACCGTCGAGGCTGTATCGGCCCTGCGCGGCATCGGCGGCGATGGGGTCGGAGTCCATGGCACCACGACCACTGGCGTAGGAGTATTCGGCTCGTCGATCAATACCGACCCGAATCAGCCCGTGAACGGAATCGGCGTATTCGGCTCATCGATCAATACCGACCCGAACATGCCCCTGAGCGGAATCGGCGTCTTCGGCCAGGCCGGAACTTCGATCAGCACCGATCCGAATCAGCCGATTTTTGCCGGTGTGTATGGATCATCGGTCGAGGCAATCGGCGTCGGCGGCCGTTCGCTCGAGAACTACGGAGTTCTCGGACAGACGGGCGAGTCGCCGGTCCTTGACCCGAACCAGGTCTTTCCGTTCGCAGGCATCATTGGTCTCGGCGGCAGCACGGGCGATCCGAACACTCCCAATGACTTTGCGGGTGTCATCGGTTTTACCGCCGATCCGAACATGCCGGGTGTGCTGGCCTGGAACTCGACAGCCGACGGCCTTGCGCTCAACGTCCAGGGCCGCGCGCTCTTCTCGAGCGCCGGCACTGGAACGATTGCTGCGGGAAGCGATCGCGTGTCGATCTCTCATCCCGCAGTAACATCGAGCAGCATCGTGCTGGTCACGTTGTCGAGCGATCCCATTGGAGGAAGACGCCTCAAGTTCGCGAGAGTGAAGGGTGGCGGCTTCGACGTGGTTCTGTCGAGCAAGGCGAAGACTCCGGTCAGTTTTGGCTTCCTCGTCGTGAACTGAACGAGCCGGGTCGAATATTCGCGTGAGCGCCAGCGTACCGCGCGCCGCGATGGCGGTGCAGCGGGATCCGGGACTCGCCCGCATCGCGAATCTCGTCCCGGACTCTGCGCGAAGGATTCTCCATCTCGGCTGCGGCACGGGCGTCGCGGCGCTGCTCCTCAAGCTGCGCCGCGCCGATCGCTACGTTACGGGCGTCGTCGGCGACGCGGCGCTCGCGCACGAGGCTGCACTGCGCTGCGACGAGATTGTCGCGCCTGCGCTGAGCGCACGTCTTGCACCCGGATCCTTCGACTGCATCATCGCCAGCGATCTTCTCGACCGTGCGGCCGATCCGCAGGCCGCACTCGCATCGACGCTCCGCCTTCTCGTCCCGGGTGGTCACTTCGTCGTCGAGGCACCTTCGGCGGCGCATGCTTTCGCCGTCGCGTCGTTATCCCGGCGGAAGCAGGCGGCGAGCGCCGGTTTCACGCGCCGCGCGCTCGTCGAGCTGCTGCAGCAGAACGGTTGCGAGGTGACGAGCCTGCGGCTCGATCTCGAGCACTCCATTCCGGTCAGGCCGCTGCCGCTGGTGCGGCAGCACGGGCTTCGCATCGAGCACATCGAGGAGGCTTCCACGCCTCGCCTTTTCGCGACCTGTGTCTACGCGGAAGCCGCCGAACGAATTCCCGTCTGTTCGGTGATCGTGCGTCCCGGCGGCATCGAACCGTCGAGCGGCGATGCGCGAGCGGCGATGGATGCGACACTCGCGGCGCTGCGAAAGGATGCGACACGGCTCGCGATCGAGCTTCTCGTCGCCGGCGGCGCGACGTCGGCCGATCTCAACCGGATCGTCCCCAATGCGCGCGGCCGCTATCTCGCTTTTTTCGATGCCGGCACCGAGCCGCAGCGCGGATCGCTCGCGTCGATGATCCAAGCACTGCAGACGACCGGCGCCGGAGTGGCCGGCAGCGTGCTCGTCGACGAGAACGGTGCGGTCGAGCACTCGGGCCTCGCGTTTCATGCGACCGATCTGCCGTACCGGCACTACCCGTTCCCGATTCGTCGCCCGCCCGGCGAAGCCGCGGCCGTCGTACCAGCAGTCTGCGGCGACGGGATGATGATCGAGCGCTCGCGATTCATCCTGCTCGGCGGCTTCGACGAGCGGCTGCGGTCGGAGCTTTTCGACGCGGATCTTTGCCTTCGGCTGCGTGCGCACGGACGGGCGACGATCTGCTCGGGCGCGAGCATTGTGCATTCCGGTCGCAGTACCTCGCCTACGAACGCGCCCGGTGGCGCGGATGCCGATCACGCGCCCGGTGGCGCGGATGCGGATGACGCGCAGCCGGACGAAGCGCTTTCGAGCGCACCGCGCGGCTATACCGAGCGCCAGTACTTCGCCGACAAATGGTCTCCGGGGATCGAAGCGACCTTTCTCAACCAGCCCGTCGCCGCCAGCCCTCCCGGCGTCGATCTGCGCTCGCGCGCGAACGGTCGGGCGGACTCGAAGCGGGCGCTGGTCTGGTCCGGCCATTTCTACGGCGCCGGCGGCTATGCGGAAAGCACGCGCAATTTCCTGGCCGCGCTCGATCGCCACGGGGTGCGGACGCTCGCCAACTCTTTCACCTCGGACAACCCGAGCTCGCTCGCCGAAGCGATCGAGATCGATCCGTTCGTCATCGACCGTGCGCCTGCGGGTTTCGTCAGCATCGTGTCTCGTCCGGCAATTTTTTTCCGGCGCCATCCGAACGAGCACATTGCGATCGGACGGACGATGAACGAGACCGACAGGATCGGCCCGGGCTGGGTGGCTCGCTGCAACCAGATGGATCAGGTCTGGGTGCCGAGCCGTTTCAACCTGGAAGCGTTTGTCCGGTCCGGCGTGGACCGCGAGCGGGTCTTCGTCATTCCGGAAACCATCGACGACCGAATGTACGGCCCGGATGTCGAACCGATGGCCATCGAGAATGCGAGCGGCTTCGTCTTTCTGTCGGTGTTCCTGCTCGGCCCGCGCAAAGGCTGGAAGCTGCTGCTGCGCGCGTACTTCGACGAGTTCCGGCGCGACGAGGACGTGACGCTGCTCTTGCGCGTCTCCCCGTCCATCCGGTCGCCGCTGTCGGAGCTGACGGATTTCATCGGCGGGCATTTCGGCGGTGACGCGGGGCTCGGGCCGCGGGTCGTGCTTTGCCCCGCGAACGTCGTCGGACCGACGATGCCGCGCCTGTATCGAAGCGTCGATGCGTTCGTGCTGCCGTCGCGCGGCGAAGGTTGGGGACGGCCGTACATGGAGGCGATGGCATCGGGGTTACCGACGATCGGGACCGGATGGAGCGGCAACACCGAGTTCATGACCGCGCAGAACTCGTACCTGATCGACTATGCGCTCGTACCGCACAACGACGAAAGCCTGCCGGCGCACTTCCAGACTCCGGACGGGACGATGTGGGCGGAGCCGTCGCTCGATCACCTCAGGCAGCTGATGCGCACGGTGTTCGAGAATCGCAGCGAAGCAGCCCGTCTCGGCGCTGCCGCCCGGGAATCCATTCTCGATCGCTTCCGGCACGATCAAGTCGCCGCGCAGATCGTCGAACGCCTCGAACAAAGCGGCGTCGAGATCGCGCGGACGATCCGCCGGCTGCCCCGGACACCCGCTCCGGTCTGTTCGGTGATCCTGCTGGTGCACGGCGTCGTGGAAAACGCCCGCGAGTGCATCGAACGACTGGATGCGAACGCGCCCGGGTTCTGCTGGGAGCTCGTCGTCGTCGTGCGCGCTGAGGATCGATCGGTTGCCGCGCAGGCGCCGGCTTTACCATCTGCCGATGCCCGCGCAACGCGCGAATTCCGGATCGTGACCGTCGCCGGCGAGCTCGGCGAGAGTGCGGCGCGGAATCGCGGCGCTGCAGAGGCTCGCGGTGACTACGTCGTCTTCGTGGACGAGGGCACGCGTGCGTGCCCGGGCTGGCTCGACAACCTCGTCGCGGCATTCCGCACCGGTGCGGGAACGGGCGTGGTCGGAAGCAAGCTCGTTGCCGAAGACGAATCGCTTGTTCATGCCGGACTGGTCTTCGGTCCCGAGCTGCTGCCATATGCCATCTATCGCGGAGCGCCGGCTTCGGCGCGTGCCGCAAATCGAACTCGAGCGATGCGCGCTGTCGCGGGCATCGGCATGCTCGTCCCGCGTAAGAACCTGCAGGCGCTCGGCGGCTTCGACGTTTCGCTCCACGGCGTCTATGCCGATGCGGATCTCTGCCAGCGCGTGCGCGAGGTCGGTCTGGAGGTTTTCTACTGCGCGGAGAGCGTGCTCGTGCAAGCCACGTCTGCGGAGCCGGGACCACGCGACGATCACGATCACGGCCTCGATTTTCTCGAAAAGTGGGCGCCGGGCGTCCGCTGCGATGATGCGGACCGGTGCGCGCAAGACGCTACCGACGTGCTTTCCGTTCGCGCGGCATTCTGGCCGATGCCGCCGCGAGGACGAGCCGCCGCTTCGCGGCCGCCGGCGGTACTGTGGTCTGCACCTGTTTTCGATCGCAGCGGTTACGCGAACGAGGCCCGCGACTACGTGCTTGCTCTCGACGATTCCGGCGTGGACATCTATGTCAATCCGTATCCGTGGCAGCACGTCGCCCCGGATCTTCCCAGGCGCGACCTGACGCGAATCACCGAGCTGTCTCGCGCCGCGCTGCCGGCCGATTTCGTTCACGTGATCCAGCACCAGGCGATCCGCTTCTCGCGACATCCCGACGCCATCGCGAATATCGGCCGCACGATGTTCGAAACCGACTCGCTGCCGCAGGATCGCGTCGAGCTGTGCAATGCCATGGACGAAGTGTGGGTGCCGAGCCGCTTCAACGTCGAGACCTTCACCCGTGCCGGCGTCGATCCCGGCCGGATCGTCATGATTCCCGAAGCCATCGACGCCGATCTCTACCGCCGCCGCATGCGGCCGCTCGGGATCCCCGATGCCGGCGGCTTCGTCTTCCTGTCGGTCTTCGCATGGAGCGTACGCAAAGGCTGGGACGTGCTGTTGCGTGCATTCGTCGAGGAGTTCGGCCGGACCGAGGACGTCACGCTCGTTCTCGCGATCAGCACGAGCGCTGCAGGAACGGCCGGCACCCCGGCGCCCGCGATCGTTTCGTACCTGCGCGAAACGCTGCATGTCGATCCGCGGCAGACTGCTCGCGTCGTCGTGTTGCCGCTTGCGCTCTCGCCGGAGCGAATGCCGGCGCTTTACGCCGCGGCCGATGCGTTCGTCCTGCCGTCACGCGGCGAGGGCTGGGGCCGGCCTTACATGGAAGCCATGGCCTGCGGGCTGCCGACGATCGGCACGGGCTGGAGCGGAAACACCGAGTTCATGAACGCAGGCAACTCCTGGCTGATCGACCATGAGCTGGTCGAGTTGCCCGACGACGGATGGGCACGTCCCGGCCTCTTTCGCGGGCAGCGCTGGGCGTCGCCGTCGGTCGAGCACCTGCGCAGCCTGATGCGCGAGGTGTACACCAACCGTGAGGCCGCCCGCCGTATCGCCCGGCGAGCCCGCGCCGAAATTCTCGAGCGCTACGACCGCCGCCGCATCGCGCAGATGATGAAGGAGCGCATTGCGGCGGTTGCGAGTTGAGCGCGCAGCAGGCCATGTCGCTCGTTCCGTCGTAACGATGTCGAAACTGGCTCGACCGAGGGCTTTGCGCGCCGTTCCGACTTGTCCCCGACGGCTATCGGGTTCAGCTTTTTTTGAGCGGCGCGAAGCGCGCGCAGAACGAAAGGAGTCACTCCGATGGCGTTGGACAAAGTGCATGTCAGAACGGCCGTACTCGCGACGATATTGAGCGCAATTCTTCCGGTCGCGCGCAGCTTCGCGGAGGAAGGCGCCAGCGTGGGGATCGATGGCAGAGTCAACACGGGCGAGCAGCGCCTCGGTGTCGGAACGAAGCTCGACGCAAGCCCGGGCGGCGTCTCCGGAGGCGCGGACGCTACGAACAGTGAGCCGAATCTTCGCGAACAGACGCATGGCGGAAATGTACCAAGCGTAAACGTCGGCGGCGGACGACAGGGTGTCCGGGCCGGTGCGGGCGTTGAGACGAGAGACTCGGGCGCCGATCCGGACCGGAACGTTCAGGGTCGCTGAAGCCTTGCATGCCGTCGGCTGCGCCGCTTGCCGCGCGGCGGAACGCGGCAGCACGCATCTCCGGCCCTATCCCACGCCCGGCAATTCGACTTCACAGATCGGGCAAAGCCGTGCCACCGGCTGGGCTACGGCGAATTTCAGAATCAGAAGAGCGTCACCGGCGCTGATTCCCCCCGAGCCGTTCGCGTCACAAAGGCAGAAGTCGCAGGTTTCGAGGCCGACCGCGGTCTGCAGTGCGTCGAGCGCATCCGTCGCCGTGATCGATGCATTGCGGTTCGCATCCCCGCAGTGGAAGAACGGCGGAAGCAGATCCTTGTCGGCCGTGTTCGCAAGCCGGATCTCGTCGAGCGTGCCGGTAAAGTGAATCGTCTGGTCTTGTGCGGTGCATGCGCTGGTGCCGGCAACCAGAGATGCGTCATTGGAAACGTTCGCAGCCGTGCCGCGATCGATCTCCTGATCGAGGAAGCCATCCACGTACGACCTCATGACCGTACCTTCGCGCGTGAACACGACCGTATGAAACAGCCCGTCGTTGATCGGCCGGGTGGTCGTCGTTCCGAGATTCGTATCGGTCTCGTAGACTTCGAGGCTCAGGTCTCCGTGCCCGCGCGTACGAATGTCCCAGAACGAGCCGAACGCGCAGACCGACCGCTTTCCGAGAACTCCCTCGACGACGCCGGTGCTCGTGGTGCGAATGACGAATGCGATCGTAAAGTCGCTGTTTCCGAAGTTGCCCGCGGTCTGTCCGAAGCTGACCTCGTCGTCGACGCCGTCGAACACGAAGGCCTCATCGAACAGGCCCTGTCCGAACGTCGTGCCGCCGGAAAGCGTTCCGTCGGCATCACCGACCGCGTCGAGCGCGTCGCCGTCCGCGGGCCATTCGTGGGTCAGTCCCGCATGGACGGTGGACACGTACAGCAACGGCGGAAGCTGGAGAACGGCGAAGGCCGCGAGCGCAGGAAGCGTGCGAAGGATGCTGCGGTCGGACATATGCCCGCGAAGATATCGTATTTGTCGGTGCGCGGGGAAGGACGGCGGCCCGGTAGCCCGGGTGAGGGTGAGGCGCGATGTGCATGCTCCCATTCCGCCAGCATCCCGAGCGTGCCGTTCGATCCGCTGACGACGTCTCCCGCGCCGCGTCAAGCCGCGGCGACCGGTGTTGCAGTGGCTTCGCGGAAGAAGCGTTCGTACTCGGCGCGCATTTCGCGGCCGCCGATCTCGATCGTCGCGTGATTCTCGATCCATGCGCGCACCAGGCTGAAGCCGGCACCCGGCGGACCGTTGTGCACCAGATCGGCCCTCCAGCCCTCGCGCGCGAATGCAGCCAGGATCGCGTCCGCGTCGCAGGCATCGGTCGTCACGTAACCATGATGGGGCCACGCCTCGGGCAGTGGCAGATTGCTCAGCTCGAGACGCCCGCTTCCGACGCCGCCGCGTGTCTCGGCTGGCCATATTTCGATGGCGCTGCCGTCGCTGTCACCCGCGTATACCAGGAGCGAGCCGTGCGGGTGCGGCATAGGAACGACGCGCGCGCCAAGCACCTCTGCCAGCACACTGGCGACACGTTTCGGGTCGTGGGCAGGAACGGTGAAGTGATGAATTCTCATTCTGGTTCCTCCTTCGGGTTGACGTGATGTAAACTAACACCGAGGTTTACGTAGTGTCAACCAGAAAAGACGATACCAGGGCCCGTTTGTTTGAGGCGGCGCGCAAGCTGCTGCTCGAGCGCGGCTTTCACGGAGTGGGACTCGAAGACATCGCCGAATCCGCGGGTGTGAGCCGGCAGGCGGTCTACAAGTCGCACTTTGCTTCCAAGGCGGACCTTCTGCTGGAGCTCGTGCGGCACGTCCATGCAGCGGAAAAAATCGACGACTTGACGCGGCCCATCTCCGAAGCGCGGACCGCGCTTGAAATGCTGGCCGCCACGATCCGCGCCAGCATCAAGATCGAAGCCCGTGTGCACGAGCTGTCGCTCACGCTTGCCGCCGCTGCCGTGTCGGACGCCGCAGCTGCCGCCGCGTGGCGCGATCGCATGGAGCTCCGGCGCGGCGCATTGCGCGCAGCGGTGTCACGACTCGAAGCGGAAGGCCGGTTGCGTCCGGGCTGGAAGATCGAGCAAGCCGTGGACGTGCTCGACTCAATGCTCTCTGTGGACACCTATCAGCGACTCGTTACGGAACGAGGCTGGAAGCACGAGGAGCTGATCCGGAAGGTGCAGGAGTTGAGCACCGGCACGTTCCTGGTCGAGCCGCCGGGCAGACCGCGGCGCAGAACCGGAGCTACGGCCCTCGCCGCTCCGCGGCGCTGATCTCGCGAACACCGTCATGGTTTCGGCCGACCGGGATTGCCATCATCACCGTAGTCGAGTCGAGCGATGGTGCGCGGTCCCGTCCGGTCAGTCGAGCTCCGCGAAGACCGAGTCGAGCAGGATCGAGAACCCCGGCAGCACCGAGGACTCGGCGGCGCCGCGCATGATCTGTTTCGCCTCACCGTAAGCTTCGCCTTCCAGGCAGAAGATCGTGACGCGACGAGACCTTGGATCGACGATCCAATACTCGCCGACGCCGTTCTTCTCGTAAATTTTCTTCTTCTCGAGGCGATCTCGCGATGCCGTCGACGGCGACAGGATTTCGACGACGAGGTCGGGCACCAGCCTCAGGAACGCGTCGGGATCGGGCTTTGGACCGCGCGAGAGCGTAGCCGCAGAAACGAACGAGACATCCGGCTCGAGCACGTCGCCGCTTGGCAGCTCGTAGCCGGTGCTCGAATCATATCCCCGCCGGCTGCCGTCGTGCGAAGATAGTCGCCGAGCGCAGTCACGATTTTGAAACCGACCGATCCATGTCCCGACCTGGATGGCGGTGACATGACGACCTGCCCGTCGAGCAGCTCGTAGCGGTGGACGTCCCCCCTCGGCCGGCTCTCAAGCCACTCGAAGAACTCGGCCTTCGTGAAACGCTCTTCGGAGCGGAATGCAGTCTCCATGGGCATCGACCTCCGAGTGTAGTCGCCGGCATGATCGACGCAACGTACGGGCATGACGGCGCTCGCGGCTACGACAGCGATCGCAGAGCGGTTCATGGCTCACTCCTCATACGGCGCGTCCGCGATGAACTGGAAAAAGCCGAATCGCACCATCATTGCCAGTCTCGCACCAGGATGGGCTTCGGCTTCGCGGCTCAGCACCTCGACCAGGTGTTTTTTGAGGTCGAGCCGCGGATACTGCGCGACGACTTCCGCCTTGCGCGGTGACACCTTGGCCAGGTCCCATCCGACCACGTCGATCGATGCGCCCTGCTGCAGCAGGTAGTTCAGGTACGGCGGAGCGACCGGCGCGGGTGCAATGTTCAGATGCATCGTGATGCTCTCTGCGATCGTCGGCGCCAGCGCTGGGCGTTCGTGGTCATGAAGCAGTGCTTCGGCCATCTCGGCGCCGCGCACCGCGAAGCACTCCTTCTCCGAACCCGGCCGTGGTTCGCACGCGAGAGCGAGGTCATGGCAAAGGGATGCCACCAGCAGCTCCTCGCGATCGACGTTGAGAGATTCGAGCTGGCCGAGCAGCCCTCCCCAATAATAGGTGCGTATGCAGTGGTTGAGCAGCCACGGCTGGTAGACCTCCTCCGCGTGCTCGAATGTTCGCTTGACCAGCGCACTGTCGATGAAGCGAAGACCTGCCAGGTCGAGTCTCTCCACCCGCAGCGCGGGCGGATGACCTGCCTCGCGTCGTCTTCGCGCGCGGCTGCGCAGTGCGGATGCGACGAAGAGGAAACGGTCTCGAACGGTCAGGCGACCGCCACGACGACGGGCCCATGGAAGCGTGCCGACGGCACTCACTGCGTATTCCCGGCTGAGCCGAACGCAGACGAAGCAAGAAGTCCGCTTCGTTCCAGATCGAGAGTCTGCGCCACGCTCGGGCGATCCTTGACCGAATCACGAAACGCCAGCAGGGCCGGATAATCCTCCAGCGAGACTCCGAGCTGCGGAAGCAGCACCAGGGTCCAGAACAGGTAAGCATCGGCCAGCGAGAAATCGTCGCCAATAAGGAAGCGTCGGTGCTGCAACGCCGCTTCGGGATGAGGAAGCACCTTGGGCAGCACGTATTCGGCGACGTGCGTCTTCATCGCCTGCGGCACGTCCGGATCGAAATGGGCCCACAATGCCTGCTTGTGAAGCTCGGTCGAGATGAAGCTCAACCATTCGTAGAGTCGCAGTCGCCTCTCGCTGCCGGCGGGTGAGGACAGCCCGGCATCCGGTGCAAGGTCGCCGATTGCGAGGAGTACGGCGATGTTCTCGGTCACGATCGAGCCGTCCGGCAGCCTGAGGGCCGAGACTTTCCCCTTGGGATTCACATCGCGGTATTTGCGTCCGTCCGCCATGGCCAGGCTTCCGCGCGCGACCCATGAAACGTCATGCGGGACGGCCGCCTCCCGAAGCGCGATGTGCGGTGCCATCGAACAGGCAAAAGGAATTGCGTAGAGCGTCGTGCTGGTCGTCATGGCGCGAACGATAGGCCTGTATTCGATCGGCCGAAATGACGATGAGCCCACGATTCGAGCCGTCAATCGCTTCGCGCAGAACGCAGCGTGATCTTGCTTCGCGCGATTGACGTACGGACGACTCCAGCCGGTATTGCGATCGGCCGGTTGTGAGACAGACAGCGGGCAATCAAGGCCACTACACATGGCCTGGCCGGCTGAATATCAAGCCACACGTGCTCGCTTCACTCCTGTCTCTCGTCGCTCCAGCGATGCGGCCTCGTCGGTCGGCACCCGGTACTGCAACGCTTCTGAAACATGTGCGACGTCGGTCTCGTCACTTCCGTCCAGGCACGCGATGGTGCGCGCCACACCAATCGTTCGCGAGATGCCGCGTGCAGATAACGCCATCGAGCGTGACGCACGCGCGAGCAGCCTTTCTGCATTCGGGGAGAGAGACGTGGCGGCGCTGCGTTGCCGCCGTTGGCGCGCAGCGCAAACACGTGCGCGAACAGTCGGACTGCTTTCTTCGTTCGTGTCCGTCCGCAACTCGTCCACATCGATGCTGGGAACGTCGACATAAAGATCGATTCTATCGAGCAGCGGTCCACTGATGCGTGCGCGATAACGCGCGACATCGCCGTCGCTGCAGCGGCACTCCCTCAAGCCCGTCCGCCAGTACCCGCATGGACACGGGTTCATCGCCGCCACCAGCAGAAACCGCGCCGGAAACGTAACTTTCGCGCCCGCGCGGCTGATCGTCAGTTTCTTGTCCTCGAGCGGCTCGCGAAGCTGATTGAGGATACGCGGCGAGAACTCGGGGAGCTCGTCGAGGAACAGCACGCCGTTGTGCGCGAGGCTGATCTCGCCGGGATGCGGCCAGGAGCCGCCGCCGACCAGGCCCGCGCCCGACGTCGTGTGGTGCGGCGCGCGCCACGGACGCTCGAGCACGAGCGCCGCATCGCCCTTGGCGCGGGCGACGCTGTAGACCGATGTCGTCTGGATGGCTTCCGCGACGGTCAGAGGTGGCAACAGCGTCGTCAGCCTTCGCGCCAGCATCGTCTTGCCGGCACCGGGCGGTCCGGAAAACAGCAGCGGGTGCTCGCCGACGGCCGCAATCTCCAGCGCGCGCTTGGCGACGCGAAGGCCTCGAACCTCCGCAATGTCGACGTCGTCGTTGCGTGAAGCCGCCGCGAGCAGCGCAGCGGCATTTGTGCGAACCGGTGTCGCCGTGAAATTTCCTTTGACGAGGTCGAGCGCTTCGCGAAACGTCGAGGCTCCGAACACGTCGACGCCCTCGGCGAGTGCGGCTTCGCGCGCATTGTCCCTGGCGACGACGATGCGCTTCGGACCGTCGCGCGCGGTCGCGATTGCGGCGGGCAGGGCGCCCGCGACGGGTCGCAAAGATCCGTCGAGCCCGAGCTCGGCCAGGAACACCGCCGACGCGATGTTCTGCGCGGGAACTTTTCCGTCCGCGGCCGCGATCGCCACCGCGATCGCGAGATCGAAGCCCGAACCGGCCTTGCGGCGCGAAGCCGGAGACAAATTCACCGAGCACCGCGAGCCAGGAAATGAGCCGAACGCGTCGCGAACGGCTGTACGCACGCGCTCGGCGCCTTCTCGTACCGCCGCGTCGGGCAGCCCGACGATGATGAAGTACGGAAGCCCGGTCGCGATGCTGGCTTCGACTTCGACGAGGTAGCTGTCGACTCCCTGGTGCGCGGCGGTTCGCGTGACGGCGTACACGCGGCGTTCTCGCGCGATCGTGCGTGCGACGTCAATGACACCGCCGACATGATCAGCGTTGGTGTTTACACGCGGCCAGCGGAGCCGCAGCCAGGCCGATAGCCCGCGCTTACGAAACCTTCGGCACTGCCATCCCGCGCTTCACCGCATCGCGCGCCCCGACGCGCTCTACCCACGCGCCGAGCGCCGGCATCTCGCGCACCTTGTCCGGCATCATCGCCGAGAACGGTCCCCACGCGGCTGCTATCCACGGATAGCTCGCCATGTCGGCGATCGAATAGTCGCCGGCGATATACTCGCGCCCATCGAGCGCGCCGCTGAAGACGGTCATCAGCCGCACCGATTCGTCGAGATAGCGCTGGATCGCCGGTGCGAGCTTTTCCGGATGCGTGTTCATCCAGTAGTTGACCTGGCCGAGGAACGGACCGATGCCCGCCATCTGGAACATCAGCCATTCGAGGGCGAGTGCGCGCTCGCGCGGCTCGGTCGCGAGGAAGCGCCCGTGCTTTTCGGCGAGGTAGATCATGATCGCGCCCGACTCGAAGATCGCCAGCGGTCCGCCGGCGGCATCGTGGTCGACGATGGCCGGGACCTTGCCGTTCGGATTGATGGCCCGGAACTGGGGCGTGTGCTGCTCGCCTTTGACAAGGTCGACCGGGATCGTCTTGTACGGCAGGCCGAGCTCCTCCAGCAGAACCGAAACCTTGCGGCCGTTCGGCGTGGTCCACGTATACAGATCGATCATGTGGTGTACTCCTCGGTGCCGCTGCTGACCTTTTCGCGGCCACGATGCAACCCGGCGCGCCGTTTGTCGCACTCGCGACCTACCCCGATGCGTGGCAATCTAACCATACGCTCACATTGACACTTCACTGTCCGCCGTCCTTAGTGAACCGGTCCTCCTTCCGGCTGCCGGACTGACCGGCTTTCGGGCGATGGGGACGGCGATTTCCGATGAAAACCGACGCGGCCACGACGATCTCGCTCGATGCACCCGAGGCGTTCCTGAACAGGGAGCTGAGCTGGCTCGCGTTCGCGCGCCGCGTGCTCGAGCTAGCGGCCGACGTCGATCTTCCGCTTCTCGAACGCGTCAAGTTCGTCGGCATCCACGCGATGCTGCACGACGAGTTCCTGATGAAACGCGTCGGCGGACTGCTCGAGCAATGCCGCAAGGGAAGCAGCAAGAGATCGGTCGACGGCCGCACTCCGTTCGAGGAGCTTGCGGCGTGCCGCTCCGAGATCCGCGAGCAGATCCGCATCGTCTCCCTGCTGATGGTCGAAGAAATCCTGCCCGCGATGCGTTCGGCCGGAATTCCGCTTCTCGACTGGGACGAGCTGATCGACGAGCAGCGCACGCTGCTGCGCGACGATTTCGAACAGACGGTGCTGCCGGTTCTGACGCCGCTGGCGATCGATGCCGAGCACCCGTTTCCGTTCATCGGCGGGCAGGGCCTGAACCTTCTGATTCTGGTGCCCGGCTCGTCGGGCGGACGCGAGCGGATCGTGCAGCTCAAGGTTCCGACCAACCGCTCACGATGGGTTCCCGTTCCCGGCACCAGCGGCTTCGTCGCGATCGAGCAGGTGATTGCGGCCAACCTCGACCTCGTGCTCGTCGGAAGCGGACCGTTCCGGCCGTATCTGTTCCAGGTCACGCGGTCCGCGGAAGGGCAGGTCAACGAAACCGAAGACACCGAAGACGGCGACAGCCTGCTGCCGGGAGACATCGTCCGGCAGGTCACGCGTGATCTGAAGGCGCGGCGCTTCGCCGGAGTCTCGGGCCTCAAGGTCAGCGATGACATGCCGGTCGAGCTCCAGCGGTGGCTCGGCCGCCAGCTTCGCGTTTCGATCGACGACATCTATCCGAGCTCGGTGTTCCTCGGCCTGAGCGACATGATGTCGCTGCGCGTGGCGGGTGCCGACAACCTGCTGCTGCCGGCGCACGAGCCCGTCGATCATCCGCGCTTGCGCTCGTACGTGGGCGAGACGCCGCCTTCCATCTTCGAGGAGATCGCGCGAGGCGACATCCTGCTTCATCACCCGTACCACAGCTTCGAGTCGTCCGTCGTCCGCTTCCTTGCGGAGGCGGCCGAGGATCCGAAGGTGCTCGCGATCAAGATCACGATCTATCGGACCAATCGGGATTCGCCGATCATCCGTGCGCTCGCCGAAGCGGCTCGCCAGGGAAAGCAGGTTGCCGTGCTGGTCGAGATCACGGCACGCTTCGACGAAGCGCCGAACATCGCGTGGGGGCAGCTTCTCGAGCGCGAAGGCGTGCACGTCTCGTACGGCGTCGAGAAGCTTAAGACCCACGTCAAGCTTGCGCTCGTCGTGCGCGAAGAGGGAAGCAAGCTTCGCCAGTACGTGCACATCGGCACCGGCAACTACCACACCGGAACCGCACGAATCTACGAAGACATCGGCCTGCTGAGCTCCAACAAGCCGCTGGCGCGCGACGTGGCGATGCTGTTCAACCAGCTGACGGGAGCGCTCAAGTCGCGCGCGTACGACAAGCTGATCGTCGCGCCGCAGGACATGCGCTCGCGCTTCATCGAACGCATACGGCGCGAGGCCGAGAACGCGAAGGCTGGGCGCCCGTCGGGAATCCGCGCCAAGATGAATCAGCTGCAGGATCAGGAATTGATCCGCGAGCTGTACGAAGCCGGCCGTGCGGGCGTGCCGATCGTGCTGCACGTGCGCGGGCTGTGCTGCATCCGACCGCAGGTACCCGGACTTTCCGAGAACATCCGCGTGTTCAGCGTCGTCGGCCGCTTTCTCGAGCACGCGCGCATCTACGAATTCGCCAACCGCGGCTCACCCGAATACTTCCTCGGGTCGGCCGACTGGATGAAGCGCAACCTCGACCGTCGCGTCGAGAGCGTCGCGCCCGTCGAGGATGCCGAGGCCCGGCGCGAGTTGGCGGCCATTCTCGACGTCTACGACTCCGACAATTACTCGTGCTGGGAATGCAACCCGGATGGCTCGTACACGCGGCGCAGGCCCGCACCCGGAGAGCCGCGCCGCGCTTCGCAGGAAGTATTCCTTGCGCTCGCCGCGAGTCAGAAGAAGCCCGAGCGTCCCTCACGCCGGCGGCGGCGCAAGGATTGAACTTGCAGCATTCGGTCATTGCCGTCATCGATCTCGGATCGAACTCCGCCCGCATCGTCGTTTTCCGTGCCACCGCCGGCGGCGTTCTCGATGTCGTTGCGGACGAGCACGTCTCGCTGCGGCTGATCCGCGGGCTCGACAAGAAAGGCCTGCTTCGCGACAAGGCGATCGACGGCGCCGTGCGATTGCTCAGCGACTTTCGAAAGCTCGCCGACGGCGCCGGCGCCGGCCGGATCCTCGCATTCGGCACTGCGGCCCTGCGCGAAGCCGGCAACAAGGACGAGCTGCTCGCGCGCGCGCGCAAGGAGAGCGGCATCCGTCTTTTGATCCTCGACGGCGACGAAGAAGGGCGGGCGGGATTTCTCGGCGCGGTCTATGGCCTGCCGGTCGAAGACGGGATCGTCTTCGACATCGGCGGCGGCAGTGCGCAGATCACGCACTTTCGCGGTCGCCGCCAGAAGCGTACCACGAGTCTTCCGCTCGGTGCGCTGCGGCTTGCCGATCGCTTCCTCAAGTCCGATCCGCCGGCGGCGTCCGAGATCCAGAAGCTGCGTCTTCACGTACGACGTCTGCTGGCCAAGGAGAAGATAGGAAAACTCGCTGACGGCGCGCGCGTGATCGGTACCGGCGGCACAGTCCGCAACCTGGCGAAGGTCGCGGCCAAGCACTGGAGCTATCCGATCCTGAGGCTTCACGGATACGAGCTGAGCTTCGCGCGGCTGCGCGAGCTGCGCGCGCTGTTTTTGTCGCGCGACTCCGCTTCGCGCGGATCGCTGCCGGGTCTCAACTCGAGCCGCGCGGATTCGATCATTGCCGGCGGTATCGTTGCCGAGACGATCCTGGAGGCCTGCGGCGGCACTCGTTTTCTCGTCGCCGGTTATGGAATGCGCGAAGGCTCGGTGCTTGCGGCGGGCGGCGGTCAGCTGCCGTCGCCCGAACATGTCCGCAAAATGGCCATCGGTGCCTTCGCCGCGCGCTTCGCGAGCTGCGAGCGGGAACGAGCCGTGCGCCGCGCGCGCATCGTTCTGTCGCTGTACGACCAGCTCGAGCCGTTTCCCGATCCCACGTGGCGCGAGATGCTGCTGCATGCGGCCATCGTCGTCGACGCGGGGCGCAGCATCGACTTCTACCGGATGCATTCGCACAGCGGCGAGATGATCCGCTCGAGCGGGCTTGCGGGTTTCAGTCATCGCGGCATCGCGATCCTGTCGTCGATCGTCGAGATGGCCGACGTGGAAGGCTGGGATCCGCGCAAATGTTCGCCGCCGCTCGCTGCGGACGACTACGACGCACTCGAGCGCGCCGGTGTGCTCCTGTGTCTTTCGGATGCGATCGAGCAGCGGCGGCCGCCGGGTCTTGCGACCGCCGCACGCGGAAAGACGAAGGGCAGTGCGTTCGTCATTTCCGATCCCGGCATGACGAGCTGGGACGATGCGTATGTTTCCAGGCGCTTCCGCCAGGCTTTCGGCAAGGATCTGGTGTTTTCGGGCTCGCCGGCGAGCGCCGAGCCCGCGAAAGTCTCTGACGATGCGCCGGAATCCGCTGAGCCCTCCGGCAAAAGAGCCCGGCCCTCGCGCAGCAAGAAACCCGCGGCCCGAGACAAACGCGCAAAGAAGAAGAAGTAGCAGTCCGGCTAGCGGCCGCGGCTTGCGCGGCGGAACAGCGGGCGTTCGTCGTCGGCGGCGGCCTGGTACGTGACCGAGAAATCGTCGAACGCGCTGAGCGCTTTTTCGATGTCCTTGCTGGCCTTGACCGCGAATGAATCGATCCCGCAGCGGCTCATCAGGAACATCTCGTCGCGCATGACGTCGCCGACTGCGCGGATTTCGCCCTTGTAGCCGTGCCGGCTGCGCAGCATGCGCGAGGTCGTGTAACCGCGGCCGTCGGTGAACGACGGGAAGTCGACGGCGATGAGCGCCGCCCTGTCGCGTTCCGCGACGTCATCTGGCGACTCGTTGCTGCGCAGCAGCACGCCGATCGGCTCGCCGGCGGCGACGAGCGTCGGTGTTTCCGCGTTCCAGCGCGCGAGGCTCACGATCGCGTGAGAGCCGGCGGTCTCGTCATCGGCGACGAGATGCCATGCGTCGTCGACGATCCGCCTGTTTCTTACAACTTTCATCGCGTGCGCCTCGCTTTGCGGTCGTTCCGACGTGCCCTGTTCATGCCGCGTAGGCCGCTTCCTTGAACGGCTCTGGTCCGAGCCGCCGGTAGCAGTCGAGGAAGATCTCATCGTCGCCGTTGCGCACTGCGAGGTACTTCGCCAGCACTTTCTCGACCGCGTCGGCGACCTGGTTCTCCTTGAGCGCCGGACCGAGGATGCGGCCGAGCGACGCGGAGTCGCTGTCGTGTCCGCCGAGCATCAGCTGGTAGACCTCTTCGCCGTTCTTGTTGATGCCGAGGATGCCGATGTTGCCCACGTGATGATGCCCGCACGCATTGATGCATCCGCTGATCTTGATGCTGCACGGACCGATGTCTTCCTGGTAGTCGATGTCGTCGAAACGCCGCGACAGCTCGAGCGACAGCGGGATCGATCGCGCATTGGCGAGCGCGCAGTAGTCGAGCCCGGGGCACGCGATGATGTCCGACAGCAGCCGGAAGTTCGGCGTTGCCATGTCGAGCGCGACGAGCTGGTCGAACAGCTCCGCGAGGTCGGCGTCGCGCACGTCGGTCAGCACCATGTTCTGCGTGTGCGTGGTCCGCACCTCGCCGAAGCTGTAGCGGTCGGCGAGGTCGGCCACGCGATCGAGCTGCGTGTCGCTGATGTCGCCCGGCGGAATGCCTGGATGCTTGAGCGACAACACGACGATGTTGTAGCCGGCAACCTTGTGCGACAGCACGTTGGTCTTGCGCCAGCGTGCAAAGGCCGCATCCGTCCGCATCCGTTCGGCGAGCGCCGCCGCATCGCCGCGCGCCGAGCCTTCCGGCTGATACGCCGGAGGCTGGAAAAATGCCGCGATGCGCTCGACCTCCGAGCGCTCGAGCAGAAGCTCGGGCCTCCTGCTTCGCGCGAAGTCTTCCTCGACCCAGCGCGTGAACTCTTCGGCGCCGATCTCGTCGACGAGGATCTTGATGCGGGCCTTGTGCTTGTTGTCGCGCCGTCCGTGCAGGTTGTAGACGCGCAGGATCGACTCGAGATACGCGGGAAGATCGGCGTACTCGACGAACGGGCGGATTGCCGTCGCGATGAACGGCGTGCGCCCCATGCCGCCTCCGACCCAGATCTCGAACCCGCGCTTGCCTTCGGCGTTGTCGACGATGCGGATGCCGATGTCGTGGAATCGGATCGCGGCGCGGTCGTGCGACGGCGTACCGGTGATCGCGATCTTGAACTTGCGCGGCAGGAACGCGAATTCCGGATGGAACGTCGACCACTGGCGCAGCAGCTCGCAGTACGGGCGCGGATCCTCGATCTCGTCGGGCGCAACGCCGGCAAACGGATCGCTCGTGATGTTGCGGATGCAATTGCCGCTGGTCTGGATGGCATGCATCTCGACCGACGCGAGCTCGTCGAGAATGGTCGGAACGTCGCCGAGATGCGGCCAGTTGAACTGGATGTTCTGCCTGGTCGTGATGTGCCCGTAGCCGCGATCGTACGTGCGTGCGATGTGCGCGAGCTTGCGGACCTGCCTGCTGCTGAGCACGCCATACGGGACCGCAATGCGCAGCATGTACGCGTGAAGCTGCATGTAGAGGCCGTTCTGCAGGCGCAGCGGCTTGAACTCGTTCTCGGTGACTTCGCCGTCGATGCGGCGCTGGACCTGGCCGCGGAACTGGCGCGCCCGTTCTTCGACGATGGTCTGGTCGTAGCGGTCGTACTGGTACATCGGGTTATCCTTCTGCCTGCGCCGCGCGCTCGGCCTGCGCGGCACCCGCTGCGTGCGGCGCGTGCTCGGCCTGACCCGGGCTGCCGGACGGTGAAGGCCCGGTGCGGTCGGGCCTTCGGTACGCCACGCTCGGCCCGCTCGCGCGGATCTCCTCGCGAGCGGTCAGCGGGTCGATGAGCGAGCCTTCGAGGCGCACGGGAAACGCGTAGGCGTCGGCAACCTCGCTTTCCTCGAGCACGGCTTCCGCCAGCATCGCGTCCCGCTCGGCTTCGGTTGCGACAGGATGCGCGTCCTGGAGACGCGGCGACCAGCTTCGGTCGGTGCGGCGGTACGCCGGCCCGCCGCTGGCGAGAAAGTTCGCGGTTACGACGAAATGTGTTCCCTTCGGGGTAGCCATGACCGGCGATTATGACGCCGGTTGGGGAATATACAAAAGGCATAATATCTATGACGACCATGCCCATTAGTTATGCTACGCTCAGGTCGTGCCGCTCAACCTCAATCATCTGAGGATATTCCGCGAGGTTCTGGAGCAGGGGTCGATCACGGGTGCGGCCTCGGCTCTTCGCATCAGCCAGCCTGCGGTTTCCAGGCAGCTCGCCGAGTTCGAAGCGGCGCTCGGCACGCGGCTGGTCGACCGGCTTCCGAGAGGCATCCGCGCAACCGCCGCCGGCGAGATGCTCGGCGAGCGTGCACGCCGAATTTTTGCCGAGGAGCGCGCGGCCGAGCAGGACCTCGGCGAGCTGCTCGGCCTGCATCGCGGACACCTCGCGGTCGGCGCCAGCACGACCATCGGCAGCTATCTGGTCCCGCAGGTCTTCGGCGACTTCGCCGTGCGCCATCGCGACATTGCGATCGATCTGAGGATCGGCAACACGCGCGCGATCCAGAACGACGTGCTCGAAGGCGAGCTCGACGTCGGACTGACCGAAGGATTCGCCGACGCCGAGCCGCTCGAATCCGAAGTCTTCCTTCACGACGAGATGGTCCTGATCGCCGGTCCCCATGCGTCCGGGCGCCCGCTTGCCGGCGTCACGTCGATTCATGCTGCCGAGCTGGCAAATGTTCCGTTCATCGTGCGCGAAGCCGGCTCGGGAACGCGCGAGGTGATCGAAGCCGCGCTTGCCGGGCGCGGAGTCGATGTCCGGCCGCACATGGTCCTCGGCAGCACCGAAGCCATCAAGAATGCCGTCGTGCTGGGTCTCGGCGTCGCGATCGTTTCGAGGCTGACGGTGACGCTCGAGTGCGACATCGGTCGGTTGCGCGAGGTGGCGCTCGCCGATCTGCGCATCCACCGCGCGCTGCACTGCGTGACGCTGCGGGGAAAGCGGCCGAGCCCGGCGGCGACCGAATTCCTCGCGCTGCTGCGCGAGCGCTACGGCGCGGCCGGCGAGAGCGACGGTGCCGCAACGACGCCGAAGTCTTCGGGCGGATCCAAGCGGAAGCACAGGAAATCTCCGCTTCGCGGATGACGGAAGCGAACTTCGCTGGCGTGAAGCGCGATTGCCCGCGCGTGGTTCTGCGCAATCTCGCGGCTTGCCGATTGCCCGCATGATGCGTCCGGCGAGCTGTCCGCGGGCTGGTACAGGTCGTCGAACAGAATCGGATGTCCGATGCTCGCAAGATGCACGCGAAGCTGGTGCGTGCGTCCGGTTTCGGGACGGAGCTCGACGAGCGTGCGATCCTCGCGGCGCGCGATCACCTTCCAGTGCGTGATCGCCCGCTGCATTCCGTCGGCCTGTACGCAGCGCCGTCCGCGCACTAGCGGATCGCGTCCGATTGCCGCATCGATGATTCCCGCGTCGCGCTCGACCACGCCGGAGACCATCGCGACGTAGGTGCGCGAGAGCTCGCCGCGTTTCTGTTCGCGCACCAGGGCTGCTTTCGCTTCGGCGCTTCTCGCGACGACGAGAAGACCCGCCACCACGCGGTCGAGCCGCTGCACGACATGCGGCCGCCAGTTTCCCCACGGATGGCCCGGCCGCACCCCGGCGTGAAACACGAGCGCATTGATGAGGGTGCGCTCGCGCCGGTCCGCGAGCGGATGCACGTGCATCCCGGCAGGCTTTGCGACCACCAGCACGTCGTCGTCTTCATGCAGGATCGCGACAGGGTGGTCCCACGGCGGATTCCATCGCGACGTGCTTTCGAGGCGGGCGAGCTCTGCGGCGTCGATCGAGATCCGGTCGCCGCCGTTCAGCCTGTCGATCGTCCGTCCCACCTGACCGCGATTGTCGGTATCCCGCCCGCGAAACGCGGAGCCCCCGTCTCGCGAGTCGATGGCAACGAAGCCGCCGGTGATGAGGTCCCCGATTTCGGTGACGGGAACGGCGACCAGGCACGCCTTGAGATAATCGACGAGCCGCACGGACTCGATGCCCGGCGGGACGACGTGCCGGATGGCTGCGGTCGGCGGCATGCATGCGGATAACCAAAAGCCGGCCGAGAGGCCAGCGCGAGACGTCGCGGCGGGCATCCCGACTTGATGACCGTCGGCGACGATGCCGATGTTGCCGACCTGGCGTTGGACGGAAAGTGCATTCGCCGCGCGGTCCGTTTAATCTTCGCCGATGCTGCTGATGATCGATAACTATGACTCGTTCACCTACAACCTCGTGCAGTATCTCGGGGAGCTCGGTGCCGACGTCGAAGTGCATCGCAACGATGCGATCGACATCGCCGGTATCGAACGGCTCGCTCCCGAAGGCATCGTGATTTCGCCCGGACCGTGCACGCCGAACGAGGCCGGAATTTCGCTCGAGCTCGTCCAGTCGTTTGCAGGACGTATTCCGATCCTCGGCGTGTGCCTCGGGCATCAGAGCATCGGACAGGTTTTCGGTGGGCGCGTCATTCGCGCGCCGCGGTTGATGCACGGCAAGACGTCGCTGATCCACCACGACGGACGCGGGATCTTCCGCGACCTCGAGAATCCGTTCATCGCCACCCGCTACCATTCGCTGATCGTCGAGCGCAGCACGCTGCCCGACGTGCTCGAGATCAGCGCGTGGACCGACGAAGGCGAGATCATGGGGCTTCGCCATCGCACGCTGGCTGTGGACGGCGTACAGTTTCATCCCGAGTCGATCCTGACCCTCGAGGGCAAGCACCTGCTCGCAAATTTCCTCGCGACGCTGCCGAAGCACGCCAAAGCCGCGTAACGCACGGCGCGAACCACGCCAGCCGGCGGTTCAGTTCGTTCGCCGCAGCCTGCGCGGCGGAAGGATCTCGACGTCGACGCCTTCGCTTCAGTAGTCGGCAATCTCCGCTGCGCGTGTAGTCGTACGGCCCGTCATGCAGTCCGGCGTCGCCTGACGGCGACTTGGCCCGACTCGACCATGTCGCGAAAGACTCTGGCGTTGAGCGGCGCGCGCGTGTTCGCGTCGTTGTTGAAATACGCGTGCACGTCGATGTCGGAGCTCACGGCTTGCCGGCACAGCTCGGCCCATGGCCGCAGCTCGGCCTTGGTGTAGTCGTGGGCGGCTCCGCCCGCGAGACCGTGAAAGCGGAGATAGACGAAATCCGTCGTGCGCGTCGTGTTTTCCGGCATCGCAAGCGAGCTCAGCCAGACGTGCGCCGCGCGATGCTTCGCCAGAAGCGCGAACGTCTCGTCGCTCTCGTACCACGACGGATGGCGGAACTCGACGGCGTGGCGGAAGCGCCTGGGAACAGACGCAAGGAAGCGGTCGAGCCGTTCGGGATCGAAACGCATCGTCGGTGGAAGCTGCCACAGGATGGGACCGCACTTCTCCCTGAGCAGCCGGGCACGATCGAAGAAGACCTTGATCGACTGCGGCTCGACCGCAAGCCGTTTCATATGGGTAATGAAGCGGCTGCCCTTGACCGCGAAGCGGAATCCCGGCGGCGAGCGCCGGTACCATCCGCGCACGACCTCGGGGTTCTGCAGCCGATAAAAGCTCGCATTGATCTCGACGGATCGGAAATGGTCCGCATAGAATTCGAGGCGGTCGACGCGTCCGGAACCGGAAGGGTAAAACGATCCGCCCCAGCTCTTGTAGATCCATCCGCTGGTGCCGACGAAAAGGCGATCCATGAAACACGCTATAGCAGCGCATTCCCGATCCAGCAGCGCAAGAACGCGCACGTCGAAAAGGTCGGACTCGTCCGCGTCGCGACGCGTCCGCATGAGGCGCGTCTCGTCGAAATCCCGAAACGCTCCGCCGCCATCGAAGGACTCGATCGAGACCGCCATCGAGTCGGCAGCAGAGGCCGGTCTTACCTACGTTACCGATGACCGCCCCGGCTTTCGCCGCATCCGTTCCGGCGCGGGGTTCCGCTATGTCGATGACAAGGGAAAGACCATTCGCTCGCGCGAGCACCTCGAGCGCATCCGGTCGCTCGTCATTCCGCCGGCGTGGAAGGACGTATGGATCTGCCCGACGGCCAACGGCCATCTGCAGGCAACGGGTCGCGATGCGCGCGGCCGCAAGCAGCATCGCTATCATCCCGGATGGCGCGACGTGCGCGACTCGACCAAGTTCGACCGCCTGATCGAGTTCGCCCGCACGGTTCCGAAGATTCGCCGCAACGTCGCGCGCGATCTGCGACGCAGCGGCCTCGGCCGCGAGCGCGTGCTCGCCGCGGTGGTTCGCCTGATGGACCTGACGGCGATCCGCGTCGGCAACGAGGAGTATGCTCGCGACAACAAGTCGTACGGGCTCACCACGCTCAAGGACCAGCACGCGAAGATTCGCGGCGGCGTGATCCGCTTCTGCTTCCGAGGCAAAAGCGGCAAGCAGCACGAAGTCGAGCTCAGCGACCCGCGCCTCGCGAAAATCGTCAAGGGTTGCCAGGACATTCCCGGCCAGGATCTGTTCCAGTATTACGACGACGACGGCGAGCGCCGCGACGTGACGTCACGCGATGTGAACGACTACCTGCACCAGGCCGCAGGCGGCGCGGACTACAGCGCGCGCGATTTCCGCACGTGGACGGGAACCGTGCTCGCGATGACCGAGCTCCAGCAGCGGCAGTGCGACGGAGCAGGCGAGATCAAGCGGAACCTCAGCGACGGCGTGCGCGCGGTGGCGTCCAGGCTCGGAAACACGCCCGCGGTCTGCCGCCGCTGCTACATTCATCCGTACGTCATCCAGAGGTACACCGACGGCAAGCTTCCCGGCGCAAACTCGCGCGCAAGCTCACGGCTCGCCGCAGCCACGAGGGCGCGGGCGACTTCGCTCAGCCCGCTCGAGAAGGCGACGGTGTCGTTCCTGCAGTGCTGCCGGCGTGAAGAAAAAGCCGGACGCAGGGCGGCCACGTCAAAGCGCGCGCGCAAAGCGTCGCGCGCCTGACTGGACCGCACCGTGTGCTGACCTCGACGACCTCGGCCGCCGACCCCGAAGCACACGGTGCGCATCGGTCTCAACGGCTGTGCTCGACGTCCGCCGGGATGCCGTGCTGACCTTTGATGTTCGTCTGCGGCTCGTTGTCATCGAACTTCGCGCGGCGCCCGCCTTTGCGCGCGGGATGTTTGTCGTCGCGGTCGCGGGCAAATCCCTGGTCTTCGCTTCCGCCGCCGCCTTGCCGCGTCGACGACTCGTCTTCGCGTGCGAACGGCGCATCGCCGCGACGCGCGCACTGCGCGTCCGGATCGCTGCCGGCGCCCGCTCCGCCGAGTCCTGTCTGCGGCGTTTCGCCGTATTCGTATTCCTGCCCGGATTGGTGCGGGTGCCTCTCCCGTTTGTCGAGCGGAATTTTGGTGGTGCTGGTATGTCTGGAATCGCATTTCGACATGGCAATCTCCTTGCCCGCGATGCGGGTCACTCGTGAACGCGACCCCGGCCCGCGCACCATTATTCACGCTCGCCAATGTCGTTCCGGTTCTTTGACCCCGGAAGTGCGATTCCCCCATGCGCACGCTTTATGGCTCGCATGGAATTGATGGCGGAGCCTCGCACGCGCTAGCACGCGGCAATGGGTACCGACCGAGCCGCCGAGGGCGCATGCCTGAGCGAGCCCGAGCTGCTCGCGTGGCTGACGCTGTCGCTGTGCATCGATGGGCGCCCCGGTGCGTGGCTCCGACTGGCGGATGCGTACGGCGGAGCCGCCGAGGTGGTTGCGGCCGATGACGAGCAGCTGGCGACGAGCGGCGCATCGCCGGCGGCGATCGCACTGCTGCGGGACGCTGCATCACGCTCCGCAAAGGTGCTCGAGACGTGCCGGCGTCTCGCGATCGAGATCGCTCCAAGGGGCTCTCCTGGCTACCCGGAAATCCTCGCCGGCATCCCCGACCCGCCGATCGTGCTGTTCTTTCGCGGCGCTCCTCCATCGAAGCTGTCGGACGGCAGGGAGGCGGACCCCGACGATGAGAACGCAGCGCTGGTCTCGGTCGCAATCGTCGGGGCACGCCGGTGCACCGCATATGGAGAACGAACGGCGCGGCGTCTCGGCCGCGAGGTGGCCGAAGCGGGCATCGTGGTCACGAGCGGGCTCGCGCGCGGGATCGACGGGGCGGCGCACCGCGGTGCACTCGAGGCAGGCCGCACGCTGGCGGTGCTCGCCGGTGGTCTGGACCGGGTCTATCCCGGCGAGCACCGGGAGCTTGCCGACCGCATCGTGGACAAAGGCGGCAGCCTCGTCTCCGAGCAGCCGCCCGGGGCACGACCGCTCGCGTGGCTGTTCCCGTACCGCAACCGCATCATCACCGGCGTTTCGGCTGCGACGGTGGTCGTCGAGGCGAGCCATCGCAGCGGCTCGCTGGCCAGCGTCCGTCACGCGCTGGAGCAGGGCCGCGAGGTCTTCGCGGTTCCCGGTCCGATCGACTCCCCGGCCTGCGAAGGGACCAACCAGCTGCTCGTCGACGGCGCTCCGCCATTTTGCCGGCTGACCGATCTCCGCATCGTTCGCGGACTCTCGAAACGGATCGAACTAACGACCTCTAAACACTTGCACGAAAAGAAGATTTCCCTTGCAACGATGAGCCCCGACGAAGCCTCGCTTCTGACTGCAATCCGCGCCGGTGCCGCCACCCCGGATGAGATCATGACGGCGACCGCGCTTGACGGCACACGAGTTCTGACGTTGTTAACGGCCCTCGAACTGGACGGCCTGGTTCGCCGTGAGGACCATGGACGCTTTCGAGCGACGGTCCGGGGCGTGTGATTTCGTGGCCGTCGCCATCCTTAGACTACCTGACGCCGACACGCAGCCAGACAAGCAGCAAGGAACTACAGAAAAGAGATGCCCGCCAGAAACCTCGTCATCGTCGAGTCGCCCGCCAAGGCCAAGACCCTGGCCCGATACCTTGGGCGCGACTTCCAGGTCGAGGCCTCGGTCGGCCATCTGGTCGATCTCCCCAAGAGCAAGCTCGGCGTCGACGTCGAGAAAGACTTCCTGCCCGACTACGAGGTCATCCGCGGCAAAGCCAAGGTCATCAAGGACCTGAGGGCGGCGGCCAAGGGCAAGGAGCGCATCTACCTGGCGCCCGATCCCGACCGCGAGGGCGAGGCCATCGCGTTCCACATCCGCGAGCACGTCGTCCCGAAGAACTTCAAGGGCGAAGTCCACCGCGTCCTCTTCAACGAGATCACCAAGAGCGCCGTGCAGAAGGCGATCAAGACGCCGAGCCACATCGACACGAGCAAGTTCGAGGCCCAGCAGGCCCGCCGCGTGATCGACCGCCTGGTGGGCTACCAGATCAGCCCGCTCTTGTGGGACAAGGTGCGCCGCGGGCTTTCGGCCGGCCGCGTGCAGTCGGTCGCGGTGAGGCTGCTGGTCGAACGCGAGCGCGAAATCCAGGGATTCGTTTCCGTCGAGTACTGGCAGCTGACCGCCAGGTTGTTTCAGGATGCGGCCAGGGGCGAGCCGCAGATGTTCGACGCGCGGCTCGTCGAAGTCGACGGCAACAAGATCGACACGAGAAACCTGAAAGCGGTCGTCAGCACGAACGGCGACGGTGCTTCGGCCGAAGCGGCCGACAAACGGTTCTTCATCTCCGACGAAGCGCAGGCTCGCGCGCTCGAAGCACGTTTCCGCGCGGCCACCGACTGGCGTGTCACCGACGTCAAGCGCACCGAGCGGCAAAGGCGGCCGGCGCCGCCGTTCATCACGTCGACGCTCCAGCAGGAAGCGTCGCGCAAGCACGGGTTCCAGCCGCGGCGCACGATGTCCGCGGCGCAGCGTCTGTACGAAGGCATCGATCTCGGCGAGGAAGGCACGACCGGCCTGATCACGTACATGCGTACCGATTCGACGCGCGTCTCGCCCGACGCACAGGTCGCGGCGCTTTCGTACGTGAAGGGCGCGTTCGGTGACGCTTTCGCCCCGTCGCAGCCGAACCAGTACAAGAGCAAGAAAAGCGCGCAGGACGCCCACGAAGCGATCCGTCCGACGTCGCTCGACTATCCGCCCGACAAGGTGCGCCAGTTCCTGCCGTCCGACGAATTCAAGGTCTACACGCTCATCTGGAACCGCTTCCTTGCCAGCCAGATGTCGCCGGCGATCTACGACCAGACCTCGGTCGACATCGAAGCCGCCGGCGGGCGTTTCCGCTCGAGCGGTCAGGTGCTCAAGTTCGCAGGCTTCCTGCGCGTGTACGAAGAAGGCCGCGACGCGCCCGACGAGAACGACGATGCGGCTTCGCTGCCGGATCTTTCGCCCGACGAACGCCTCGCGCTCGAGTCGCTCGCGGCCACGCAGCACTTCACACAGCCGCCGCCGCGCTTCTCGCAGGCGACGCTGATCCGCGAGCTGGAAGAACGCGGCATCGGCCGCCCGTCGACGTACGCGACGATCATGTCGACGATCATCGGGCGCGAGTACGTGCGCCAGGATGAGCAGCGCCGCCTCGTGCCGACCGAGCTCGGAACGCTCGTCACCGACCTTCTCGTCGAATCGTTCCCCGACATCCTCAACGCCGAGTTCACCGCCGAGCTCGAGGACAAGCTCGACGACGTCGAAGAAGGCAAGAGCGGCTGGCTCGATGCGACGCGCGGCTTCTACAAACCGTTCCGCGCCGATCTCGACCGCGCCAAGCTCGAGATGCGCGACGTCAAGCGCGAGGTGCGCGAGACCGAGCTGCCGTGCCCGAAGTGCGGCAAGACGCTCGTCATCAAGTGGGGACGCAACGGCGAGTTCGCCGCGTGTCCGTCTTTCCCCGAGTGCCGCTTCACTTCCAACTTCACGCGCAAGGAAGACGGCTCGGTGGTGCTCGACGAGGCCGAGGAAACCGACGAGACGTGCGAGAAGTGCGGCTCGGCGATGACGTACAAGTTCTCCAAGTTCGGCCGCTTCCTCGGATGCTCGGCGTATCCCGAGTGCAAGAACATCAAGTCGGCCAATCAGGCGATTCCGCTCGGGATCCAGTGCCCGAAGGATCTCGGCGGCTGCGGCGAAGGCGAGCTCGTGCAGAAGGTCTCGCGGCGCGGCAAGATCTTCTACAGCTGCAACCGCTATCCGGACTGCAAGTACGCGCTGTGGGATCGTCCGGTCGAAACTCCTTGTCCAGAGTGCGAGGCACCATTCATCGTCGAGAAGACGACGAAGCGCGCCGGCACGGTGCGGCGCTGCACTCGCGAGGGCTGCACGTATTCGGAGACGATGGACGAAGGGCCCGTGCTTCAGGAAGAAGCTTGAACGCATGCACGCGGATTTCCGTAATGCGCGCGGTCGGCGCGGGCGCATCGGCGCGCTCGCTTTAGTCCTCGCTTCGCTGCGGAACGACTCGCACGCCGACGCATCCGCACCGCCCGCGGGTTCCGGTAGTGCGCGCGGTCGGCGCGGGTGCATCGGCGCGCTCGCTTTAGTCCTCGCATCGCTGCGGAACGACTCGCACGCCGACGCACCCGCACCGCCCGCGGGGTTCGGTGGGGCGCGCTTGTCCGCGGCTTCTGAGGCCGCGCTGTGACCCAGCGAATCACGATCGTCGGTGGTGGACTCGCCGGCAGCGAGGCGGCGTGGCAGATCGCGCGGCGCGGGCTCGGCGTGGACCTGTTCGAGATGCGCCCTCACGTTTCGACCGAGGCGCATCAGACCGGGATGCTGGCCGAGCTGGTCTGCTCGAATTCGCTTCGCGACGATTCGCTGACGACGGCGGTCGGGCTGCTCAAGCGCGAGATGCGCGCGATGGACTCGCTGATTCTCCGCATCGCTGATGAGACGCGCGTGCCGGCGGGGTCGGCGCTGGCCGTCGATCGCGTGCGCTTTGCAGAGCGCATCACTGAGGAGATCCGTTCGCTCGCTAACGTTGCGATCCACAGCGGGGAGATCACGTCGATTCCGCAGGGCGGCATCGTCGTGCTCGCGACGGGGCCGCTCACGTCGCCGGCGCTTTCGGCCGAGCTCGCGACCTTCGTCGGCAGCACGCACCTGTATTTCTATGACGCGATTTCGCCGATCCTGACGGCCGATTCGATCGACATGGACATTGCGTTCCGCGCGGCACGCTGGGGAAAGGGCGGAGACGACTACATCAACTGCCCGCTCGACCGCGAGCAGTATGAGCGACTCGTCGATGAAATCCTCGCGGCCGACAAGATGCCGCTCAAGAGCTTCGAGCGCTGCATCCATTTCGAAGGCTGCATGCCGGTCGAAGAGATTGCGCGGCGCGGCCGCGACACGCTCGCGTTCGGACCGATGCGTCCGGTCGGACTCAACGACCCGCGCACCGGCCGCCGCGCGCATGCGGTCGTGCAGCTTCGACAGGACGATCGCGAAGGCCGCCTGTTCAGCATGGTCGGATTCCAGACCAAGATGACGTATCCGGAGCAGCGCCGCGTGTTCCGGATGATCCCCGGCCTGGCGAATGCGCAGTTCGTGCGGCTCGGCAGCCTTCACCGCAACACGTTCATCAATTCGCCGAAGGCGCTGCGGCCGACGTTGCAGACGCTCACGCGCGACGATCTTTTCGTGGCGGGCCAGCTCGTCGGTGTCGAAGGATACGTCGAATCGACGGCGACCGGGCTTCTTGCCGGGATCAATGCGGTGCGCCTTGCGCGCGGCGAGGCGCCGCACCATCCGCCGCCGACGACGTCGCTCGGTTCGCTGCTTGCGTACATTACCGACCGCCACAGGACCGACTTCCAGCCGATGAATGCGAACTACGGCCTGTTCCCGCCGCTTGCCGCGGCGGCGCGTCGGGGCGGGAAAAAGGCGGCACGCGGTCTCGAGAAGAAAGAGGCGATGGCGATGCGCGCGGACAATGATTTCCACGCGTGGTGGATGCCGGTGATTGCGCAGCACGAGGACGGCAGCGCAGACGCTGCGGCTTCCGGCGCCGGACGCGCGCACGACGGTCCCGGCGACGCCAGCACGATCGAAACTCCCGCGACGACGACCATCTGACGATGCGTCCGGCGCTCGAATCCGTCGTGCGCCAGGCCGCGCAGCCGTGGCAGAGCGCATTTGTGCTCGCCATCGAAGCGGCTCCGTCACCCGAGCACGCCGAATCTGCGTTCGAGCGGCTCGTCGAGACGGCCGGGCCCGAGCTGCTGCTGGCATGGCCGGCGGCCGAGCTCGAAGCGCTTGCGGTCGTCGTCGGCGCCAGTCCGTACTTCGCGCGCCAGCTCGTCTCCTCCGCCGAACGCTGGCCGGTGCTCGCGAAGTCGTACGAAAACCCGCCGCCGTCGCGCGAAGCGCTCGCCGATGCGGGCGGCGTCGCTGCGGACGACGACGCGGCAACGCTCGGCCGCAAGCTGCGCCGCATGGCCGCGGCCGAGATGTACCGCATCGGCGCGCGCGACCTGCTCGGGCTGGCAACGCTCGACGAGACGATCACGTCGCTGACCACGCTTGCCGACGTCGCGATCTCGATTGCCGTTGCGCAGTCGCGCGTGCTGCTCGTTCGCAGCGGCGGAGACGCACTCGGCGAGGACGGCCGGCCGCTCGGCTTCGTGGTGCTCGGGATGGGAAAGCTCGGAGGCTGCGAGCTCAACTTCAGCTCCGACGTCGACCTCGTCTACCTTTACGAATCCGACCGCGTCCAGGCGGGAAGCCGGCCAGCGCGCGAATTCTTCACGCATCTCGCATCGGCGGTGACGCGCGCGATCGGCGACGTCACGCAGGACGGCGTCGTGTTTCGCGTCGACCTCAGGCTGCGGCCCGAAGGCATCAACGGACTGCCCGTCAACCCGATCGGTGTCGCGCTCGATTACTACGAGGGGTGGGGCGACACGTGGGAGCGCGGGGCGCTGGCCAAGGCCCGGCCGGTTGCCGGCGATCTCGCCCTCGGCGAGCGCTTCCTGGCAGCGCTCGAGCCGTTCGTCTACCGGCGCCACCTCGACTTCGACACGATCGAAGACCTGCGCGGAATGAAAGACCGCATCGATGCCGAGCTCGCGCTCGAGAAGCCCGGCATCCGCAACGTGAAGATCGGCCGCGGCGGAATTCGTGAGCTCGAGTTCGTCGTGCAGGTGCTCCAGCTCATCCACGGCGGCCACGTTCGCGAAGTTCGCGGGGCGGGGACGCGCCGCGCGATCGATGCGCTCGAGCGCCACGCACTGCTTTCCTCGGAGGAAGCCGCTGACCTTCGAGGCGCGTACGCATTTCTGCGCAACGTCGAGCATGCCATCCAGGTCGAGGAGAAACGCCAGACGCAGACACTGCCGCTCCGGCCCGAAGGGCTGCGCTGGCTCGCGCGGCGGCTCGGTTACGGAACAGGCCGGCGCGGCGCGCCGCTGTCGCCCGACGAAGTGGCTGGCTTCGAGCACGACTGGGATCGCGTCACGCACCGGGTGTACGAGTTGTTCCTGCGCTTTCTCGAAATGCGTCCGGGCGAGGATCCGCGCCGCGACCAGGCAGCCGATCCGGTCGCGCTCGCGGTGCTCGGACAGATCAGCGACGGCCGCTTCGACGATGCGGGAGCCGTGCTCGAGCGCATGGGCATCGACGGCGGCGCCGATGCGGCAAAGAATCTCGCACGCATCTACCAGGGA